>CAZKGB010000007.1:0-18643 GCA_964551935.1 uncultured Lentimicrobiaceae bacterium
GAACCGTCATCTTTATACAATGTATCGATGTATTTCCATCTAACATCTTCGGGATGGCCGGCCATTAAATCGCGAATTGATTGTGAAGCGAACTCTTCACCCCAGCCACTGTTTCCGTCGCTATATATCATAGATGCTATGGAACCAAACTTCCCGCGATTATCCTGCTGCGTATAAGCAATAAGAAAAATGGTTTCATCGCTGGCAATGGCATTGGGAAAATAGCTTGGAAAAGAGGAGGCCGGTTCGATGGTAAATTTACCCGAGTTAATTACAGAGTCGGCATAAGCAATGGTATTATCGTTGTCTTCAAGATAAAGATATACTCTCGACAAGAGTGCCCAGGCAGCTTCTTTGGAAGCAAATTCTTTACCCCTGCCGGTGGACATTAATGCAGCGGCTTTTTTGGCATCGGCAATAACCTGCTGATAGCTTTCGGCAACGGTGGCTCTGGCTTTTTTCGTTGGCTCATTAGCCCCGGTTCGCAATATAATGCCGGGGTCGCTGTCAGGATTACCGGCGGAAGGTAAATTGGCATAAAATTTCAACAGGTTAAATTCGGCAAAAGCACGTAAAAAGTAGTTTTCACCCAATAATTGATTTATCTCCGAAGTACGTTCTACTTCCCCGCTGTTCTCCACGATATCAATCACCGTATTGGTTCCGTTAATCATTTTATACGAAACATACCAATAGAACCGCGAATTGGACTGGTCGGGCGAATGGGTATAGGTAAAACTGTAGTAAAGCGGGTCGGTGGTAACCTGACCGCAAACAATATCATCGGAAGCAAAATCGGACATTTGAAAATACTGACGAAGAAACGCGTTGTTATCGTCAATAAATCCGCTAAACTCAACCTGATTTTTAAACAGGGCATACACCCCGTTGGTTACGTTAATAATACCATCTTTCGATTTAGCAATGGAACTGGTTGAAATTTGATCGCGTGGCGACACGTCCCACTTGGTGCAGGAAGAAGAAATACCAGCTACAACCAAAATAACCAGTAAATAATATGTATATCTAATTTTCATGGCTAAAATGTTTAAAATTTAAAATTAACATTAACAACAAATTGATGATTGTTAGGGTACTTAAAGTCGGACACGCCCGGCATCGACCAGTCACCTTTGGATAAAGTAACTTCGGGATCCTGTCCCCAGTAGTTTGTCCAGGTATAAACATTATCGGCACGCAACGAAACAACCACTTCTCTCATGCTTATTTTCGAGCTCCATGCTTTTGGAAGCATATAGCTCAGTGAGATATTTCTGATTTTTATAAAGCTGCCATCTTCCAAATATCTTGACGAGTTTTCGGTGGAGAGTTCGGCATTTTGCATACTGGGATGGGTGGCGATGTCGCCGGGACGTTCCCATCGTTTCCAATCGCTTTTAGGCACAATGGCATTAATGTAAGGTTCGTGACCGTCGTTATCCATAAAACGGTTGGCATAATTATAAATATCGTTTCCATACTGGTAGGCCATGCTGGCATAAAGTGTTAACCCTTTCCAGGATACCGAGGTAGTGGCACCGCCAACAAAATCGGGTAAGGCTTTTCCAACCTCCTGCGGAGTGGCGTCTTTATATTTTGAGGTAGGTTCTCTTGATCCGTCGTCGTTTATCTTTTCCCATAAAGGGGCTCCTGTTTCCGAATCAACCCCCAACCATTTTGGCAGAATAAAAGTATAAATAGAAGCATCGTTACGATAAATTTGCGACACCCCGTTAACGGTATTATAAAATGGATTTTCAATACCGGATAAGATGTTGCTGTTTTTTGCAAAATTGATGCCGATATTCCACTCTATGGCATGTGTTTTAACTGCGATGGCATTCAAATTTAATTCAATCCCTTTGTTAGTAACCTGACCGGCGTTTTCCCAGCGATGCTCAAATCCCTGCGACAACGGCTGGGCAACCAGCACAATAAGGTCTTTGGTTACGTTGTTGTAAAAATCGGCTGAAAAGCTAATCCGTTTAAAAAAGCTCATGTCAACACCAATGTTAATTTCGTTGGTACGCTCCCATGTTAAATTGTTATTGGCCAACTGGTAAGGAATAGCTGCCGAATTGTTGTTGTATTGTGAGCTTAACGAAAACAGTCCCATGTAGCGTGAAGCTCCAATATCAGGATCTCCGGTGATACCGTAACTGGCTCTAAGTTTTAGCATATCCATGAAAGAGACATTATCTTTAAAGAACCCCTCATTACTTACCAGCCATGAAGCGGCAACACTGGGAAAATAGGCTGTGTTGTTTTCAGGCGGAAAATTGGAAGTTTGGTCGGCACGGAAAGAAGCGGTTAAAAAATATCGCTTGTCGTAGTTGTAATTAACTTGTGAGATAAGAGAATTAAAATATTCAAGGGTTGATGTTCCACCGATTTTAATCTCGCTGGAAGCAACCGAAGGCACGTCAAAACCTTCGGGAAGTCCCTTGCCTTCAACCCATAAATAATCGTTTGAGCCGCCGTTAAACTCAACACCGGCCAATCCTGTGATAGAACTTTTGCCCAGGTCAAAATTAAAATTCAGCATGTTGGTTGTTATTCCACCCCACCAGTTATTCTGCTGTTCGCGGATGTAACCTTTGTCGTGGAAAGGACCGGCAGTGATGGGCGAGACAAAGTCGTGCGACTTATCGGTACTAAAGCTCAACCGGTTGGAACTGCTAAACGATAGCCAGTTTGTAATTTTAACTTTTAAAACCATGTCGTAATCCAAGCCAAAGCCTTTCGAGTTATGATCGGAGTTATCAATGGTATGAAACGGGTTTATCTTATCGCGCGACCACCATTTCGATGACGTGTTTCCATCAATATATTTTATGGAACCATCATCGTTATAGGGATTATCCCAGGGTAGGGCCAGATAGGTGTAATACATATCCATATAATCGTAATAGGTGCCTTTGTTGGCATAAGTATTAATGTTGTTTTTCAGCGAAACGTTTTTATTAAAACGATACTCGGTATTTAAACGGAGGTTTATTTTTTCGTAGCCCGTATTTCTGAAAGTTCCCTTATCATTAAAGTAGTTACCACTCACGTAGTAGCTAAACTTATCGCTTCTTCCACTGGCCGACAAGTGATATTGCTGTGTCATAGCAGGTTTAAAGCCGTTGTTAACCCAGTCGTAATTTTGTTCGGCAAGCTCGCGAGGATAGTATTTATAAAATTTAATTTTATCAATTTCATGTGTTTCGGGGTCACGATACAGCTCACTGCTCCAGTCGAAAAACTGCTGACCATTCATCATTTTAAGGTTGCCCTGATCGGCTGTCTTCATGCCTACGCTAGCCTTAAAATTAAATCGGGTTTTACCGCTGGTTCCCTGTTTAGTAGTTACAATGATAACTCCCTTGTTGGCACGGGCACCATACATACCGGTAGCACCGGCATCTTTAAGCACGGTTAGCGATTCAACATCGTTGGGATCGAATGTACCACCAATGATACCATCTACCACGTAAAGAGGTTCTTCGTTTCCCGGTTTAATGGTTGAGATACCCCTGATACGAATTTGAGAACCGCTTCCGGGTTGCCCTGATTCGTTTACCACTTGCACCCCAGAAACTTTTCCCTGCAACATAGAACCCACATCGTCGGTAGTAACATCTAAAAGCTTATCGGAACTCAATACCGAAACGGCACTGGCCACCTCGGTTTTGGTCTTATTGGAATAGCCCATCACCACCACTTCATCCATGTTAACCACATCGGGTTTAAGATAGATATTATATTTTTTGGTTAGCGACTCCACGGTAACATCCTGGTTTTGATAGCCCACGTATCGAAAACTCAAAATATCTCCTTTTTTTACCTCGATAGAAAAATTCCCGTCAAGGTCGGAAACCACACCGGTTGTTGTACCTTTAATAATTACGTTAACACCGGGCAGCGTGTTGTTGTTTTCATCAAACACGGTTCCGCTAACCTGTGCGAAAGCCGGTGCCATTAAAAGGACAAAACCAATAAAAAGTAAAATCTTTTTCATAACTGTTGGTTTTAATTTACAAGTGATAATTTATGTTCTATTAATTCCTTCACCGCCTTAATCGCAGGCGGAAAAGTTTTTCTTAAATCAATTTCTTCTTGGTTGACAAGTTCGCTTTTAAGCGTTTTCGTGAACATGTTTTTAATCTCCGTAGCGATGTTTACCTTACAGATACCCAACGACACGGCTTTCCTGACGGATTCATCCGGCACTCCTGAGCCGCCATGAAGCACCAGGAAAGCATCCGTAGCATGGCGAATGGCATCCAGTCGTGGAAAATCCAACTTTGGTTCACTTTTATAAAAACCGTGTGCAGTGCCAATCGCTACCGCCAACGCGTTAACGCCGGTAAGATTAACAAACGCCTTGGCATCTTCGGGCGTAGTTAATACCATTTTTTCGGTCGATTGACCCAGTTTGGCCACATAACCCAACTCGGCCTCCACGTTAGCATTAAAAGGTTTGGCCATTTCAACCACATCTTTCGTGAGGGCAACATTATCTTCAAAAGGCAATTCACTACCATCAAACATCACCGAATCGAAGCCGGCTTTAAGGCACTGTTCTACTAACTCTATCGAGCCGCCGTGGTCGAGATGAATCCACCCCTCCACGCCGAAATAGCTTAACCCTGCCCTGCCCATAGCCACCGCGTTTTCCAATCCCATGTAATCGATAGAGCTTTTGGTTAGCTGAAGGATTAAAGGTGAACTACTGCTTTTGGCAGCCTCCAAAACAGCACGCAGCGTTTCGAAATTATAAAAGTTGGTAGCCAGCAATGCTTTTCCCGCTTTCCTAATTTCGCTGAATTTATCTTGTAACCTCATTTTTTTCATATCTCTCCGTTTATACTCCCAAATGTTCGCGAGCTGCTACACGAAACTCTTTTAAGCTTCCGAAAGCACCTGTTCCACCCGCTGCCGTAGTATTTACAGCACCGGCAAGATTTCCGTAACGCAAGCACTCTTCCAGAGGTTCGCCGGTCAGAAATTTCGTAATAAAACCCGCATTAAAACTATCGCCGGCACCAATGGCATCCACCACCTTATTATTAAGATAAGGAGCTTTTAAAATATCTTTGTCTCCAACAACCCCTCTCGATCCTGCACTTCCCATTTTAACGGCCAAAGTGTTGATATAAGGCTTAATTGTTGATATGGCATTGTCAAGATTAGTTTGTTTTGTTAACAAGAGCAACTCCGTTTCGTTGGGCAGAAAGACATCTACCAAAGGCAGAAGCTTTTCAACATCAATATCCCACTTTTCTTCAGGATCCCACTGCATATCCAGCGAGGTGGTTAAGCCAAGGCTTTTTGCCTTTTTAAATAGTTTTACAATATCGTTTTTAATACCCGGCTGCAAATAGATGGAAGACACATGCATATGCCTTGCTTTTACCATCACATCTTCGTGAATATCCGCCAGTGTCATTGTTTCCATGGCTCCCGGATGCGTAACCATAGCCCTGTTTTCGCCGTAGTTTAAAACAATGGTTGCCCCTGTTTTTTCCGAAGATGATTTAATTATTAATTGTGTGTTTACCTTTTTCTTTTCAAGACTATCAACTACCAGATCGCCAAAACTATCGTTTCCGATTTTTCCGATAAAAGCAACCTTGTTTCCAAGGGTTGAAGCATTGGAAGCAAAAATGGCCGAAGAGCTGCCAAGGGTTAAGGTCATCTCCTTTGCCAAAATCTCTTTACCTTCCTCCGGAAGGGAAGGCAACCGGTTGAGAATCAAATCAACATTTAACTCGCCCACTACCAATATATCAAACCTGTCCATCATGGCATCTTCATTTTTATATCTTCAACAATCACTTTATCCGAAAATTTTTCAACATCTTTTTTATAAAACATCCCTATTTCTTCGTGCAGGCAATTGGCAGCACCGCATGCTACCGCCAGTCGTGTTGTGGCAACATCATCATATCCATGGTACATCGAAACACAAAGTCCGGCAGTAAGAGCATCGCCGCTACCTACCGCACCGTGAATATTTTCCAGACTTAGGTGGCCATGCAATATTTGATGCCCATGCATTAAATAAAGTCCCCGTTTTCCATCGGTAACGGCAGCCACGTCCACCTTGTCAGCCAGCTTGAGAAGCATGCCTCTAATATTTTGCACGCCGGTAAATTGAGCCGTTTCTTTTTTGTTAAGATGAATGGCCGACGGCCGTGCTTCAAAGCCTCTGGCAAACTGTTTACCTGCAGAATCCATCACCACCGGAATATTTTGTTGTCTTGCACTTTCGATTAGCAAGGCATAGCCGTCATCAGGAGTACCCCGGGGCCATGAGCCACTCATTGTTACTAACGACGCACCTTTCAAAGCCTCATCAAACAGATGATAAAACTGTTGCAAAGCGTTTTTATCAATCACGGGGCCCACTCCCAACACCTCGGTTTCATTAAAATCGTCGTTTGTTCTGTAGGTATAACAACTTCTTGTCCAACCTTCTATTTCAGGACCGATGCAATCAATACCTCTTTTCTCCAACTGTTGCTTAATCCATTTACCGGTTGGACCTGCCCAAAAACCAAGCAGCATAACCTCTTCACCAAGCTCTTTAATACATTTAGCCACGTTGGTTCCTTTCCCACCGGGAAAAAATTGTTCATCAACCACCCTGTTTACTTCACCACGTTTAAAATGGTTGAAGTTGACAACGGTATCAACAGAAGGATTCGGACAAACAGCTACAATCATGTTTTTTACTAACTATAAATTTTAACACCCTGAACAACCCTGTGAATAGCCCCGCTAACAGAAGGAGCATCAGGATTCAGGCCATACTCGATGGACTTAAAAATACTAAACAACTGAACAGGAACCAGGTAAGCCAGCATAAAGTAAGCCTCATCAATATCATATTTTTTTTCGGAAAACGTAACAATGGCGTCATAATTTTCATCATGTTGGCAAGCATCACAAATAGCCAACTTGAAAGCAGGACGCTGCTCCTTATTGATAGAACGCACCAAATCATCCTCGTATCTGCGCACTTGTGCTTTGGGCGAATGCAGATAAACCATCAGCGTTTTATTGTCAACCACTGCCTTGGGACCATGCCTAAATCCCAAAAATGAATCGAACTTACATATTAACCTGCCGTCGGTCATCTCCTGTACTTTTAAATGAGCCTCGTGTGCAAGGCCATAAAAGGGGCCTGATCCCAAAAAAACAGCCCTTTCAAAATCACGGGAAGCAATTTCAGCCAGCATGTTGGCATCTTTTTTCAAAACCTGCTCCACGAGAGATGCCGCCATTTCTACTTGGTTTTCCTGACTCTCCAAATTTTTCAAGCTCGCCAAAAGAAGTACTACCAAGGCCATAGAAGTTACGCTGCTCGTCATGGCCAACGCTTTATCGTTAGCCTCTTCCGGAAGCAAGAAAACATACCTGTTTTTAAGGCTCTCACACTTAGCCAACTCACCCTCTTTGTTACAGGTAATAATAAGGTGTGCCATGTTTGGGTTTGTTTCCTCTGCTTTTTTGGCCGCTGCCACACTTTCGGGACTATTTCCCGAGCGGGCGAAAGAGACTAACAGCACGGGGTTGATTTTTGAAATATAATGATCAGGATAAGTAACAATCTCGGTGGTTGAAACCGCTCTGGTGGTATGGCCTGTTTTTGCCTGAAAATAACCTGCCACCATCTCACCCACAAAAAAGGAAGAGCCTGCACCGGTAAAAACCACTTCGACACCGCCTTTCAAATAGGTATCTAAAAAACTTGAAATACGCTCCCTCTCAGCCAACACGGTATCATAAACCTTCATCCACAACCGCGGTTGCTGCGCCATCTCCCTGTAAACATCCAAACTATCAATTTTCATCCCTTGTTAAAATTAGTCCTTTATTTCCTTTCGATTTATTTTATGACGACAAATATAATAAGTATTTGAAAGGTTTCCAATTAATTCTTGAATTTTTTTCAACCTTTAGTCAACACCCTTTCCAAATTGGGATAAATATTAAAACGACCCTATAAATATTTACACCTATATGATTAATAATGATATAAACCCATCTTCCTTTTACCATTTTAAAATAATAACAGAAAATAACCAATAAAGAAGCTTACGATTAAAGAGATATTTAATATCTTTGTCTTTCATAACCTTTCGATAATATCAATATCATGGATATAAAAAATGAAAACGACACGCTTAAGCGACGTTCTACCATACTTGATTTGTTGGAGAAACAGGGTGACCTTTCGGTAGTTCATCTTAGCAAAATGTTTAGGGTCAGCGAGGTAACCATACGGAACGATTTGGCCAAATTAGAAGAAAAGAGCCTGCTTATCCGCACAAGAGGCGGAGCCATCAAAAAGGTTCCCATTACCTATGATTTAAGTTTAAATCAACGATTAAACAAGAACAAATCGGAGAAACAGAGAATCGGAAAGCGCGCTATAGAATATATTAAAGATGGAGATACCATTGTAATGGATTCGGGCTCTACCACACTGGAGGTTGCCAAAAACCTAAACACATTAAAGGACATCAAACTTATCACCAACAGTCTTCCCATTGCCAATCACGTAGCCGACTTTAAGGGAGTTGAAGTGATTATTCCGGGAGGCATCCTCCGTCCGGAGATGCGATCGTTAATTGGCCCCATGGCCGAACGAAGCCTCCTTAACTATCATTGCGACATCGCCTTTTTGGCCGTTGACGGTATTGAAGCAGAAGAGGGCATATATACACCTGTAATTCACGAAGCCACGCTCTGCCGTGTAATGATGCAGGTTTCAAAAAAAGTGGTGGTAATTTGCGATTCGTCCAAGTTTCTCAGAAAAAGCTTTGTTAAAATCGCACCCATCACCGATGTTGACATTATCATCACCGATGCCGGTATTCCTTCCGCCGAAAAGGAACGGCTGAAAGAGTTACAAGTGGAATTGGTTATTGTATAATTGTAACCAATCGTGTTAACTTAAATACGGTACATTCTTCTAAAAAGGGAATTTCTTTTTACCTCTCACCGGTATAAGCATTTTTAGTTTTTAAGTTGCCAAATTAAATCCCGGGCTAAATCTTTTATATTACTTTTGCTCTCTTTAAGAAAGGAAGGATTATTTATTTTACAACATCATGAAAGTCAAACCTTTTATTTTAATAGGATTTTTAATTGTTGCCGCTGGCGGAGTTGCTCAAAATAACAACAAGGCAGCGTATCGCCGAATGGAAGGCTCAATCGGAGATGATATTGAGGTAACAGCCAATTTTATCAGGTTATTTGATAAAGTAGAAGGAAATTATCAATATAAATTTAAAGAAAACGACGCCACTACATTTTACGGAAAAATGCTGGAGATAGAAGGGAGCGTTTTAAAAAACGACAGCCTCTATTTAAAAGAGTATGGGGCCGATGATGCTTCATTTACCGGCGTTTGGGGTGATAATTCCTACCGGGGACAATGGAAGGTGCCGGGTGAGGGCAACGACTATATGGAGGTGCTTTTAAAGGAGTACTATCCGCACGGAAGCCTCCCTTTTAAAGTTTATTATCTGAATTCGGAAGAAAATTTAATCAATGGGGTAAAAAATTCACCAACAGCCACCATTGAACTGACCTTTATTTATCCTGAAAACAACTCTTTGCCGGTTGGCATCCTCGACTCTGTCAAACACATCATCAACAAAGGTTTTTTTGGCGATAGCTTTAAACAAAGTTCTCCAACCAACATGTTAAACGATTTTGAAAAAGAGTTTTACAACAACTACAAGAATAGCAATTTAGAGGAATATAAGAAAATGAGAAACGGGCAATCGTTTTCATGGTCATCCATGAATTCCATGTCGGTACTTTTTAACTCATCCTATCTGCTTTGCGTGGAGTATCAACGTTATGCTTTTACCGGCGGTTCTCATGGGATAACCAACAATGCTTACGATATCATCGACCTAAAAACCGGAACTGTTTTAACTTACAACGACCTTTTTACAGACAATGCCGACTCTGCCCTTTCGACATTGATTACTAATAAAATGCTTAAAAAGTACAAAACCAAAGACGAAGCCAATTTAAAGAAGCTGGGCTTTTTTGTCGATCGAATTCTCCCCAACCAAAATGTTTACATTACCGGAAACGGCATTGGTTTTAAATACGCAAGTTACGAAATTGCTCCTTACTCGTACGGCCTGCCTGAAGTGTTTTTAAGCTTCGACGAATGCAAAGATTTAATCCGTTCCGGAACACCCGTTTACCAGTTAAGTCGTCAAAAACAGCAGTAGAGAATTTTAATGAAAAACAGAACGCAAATAGCACAGCAAAAAGCCAAAGCGCTAAACATTTGCGTGGTAATTCCTACTTACAACAATGCATCTACACTCACGAAAGTAATTAACGACGTATGGCAATATTGCCCGAATGTAATCGTGGTAAATGATGGTTCTACCGATAAAACCAAAGAGTATTTAAAAAACTTTGAACAGATTGAAGTTTTAACATTTGAGCAAAACCGGGGAAAGGGAATTGCCTTACGGGAAGGACTTCGGAAAGCAGCGTTACTTGGTTTTGATTACGCCATTACCATCGATTCCGACGGGCAGCATTTTGCCGATGACATTCCTCAATTTATGGAAGCTATTGAAAAATCGCCGGGTTCCGTCATTGTAGGAGCACGAAATATTCAGGCTGAGGGAATGCCATCGAAAAACAGTTTTGCCAACAAGTTTTCCAACTTTTGGTTTAAACTCGAAACCGGAATTTCACTTCCCGATACCCAGTCGGGTTTTCGGCTATATCCTTTGGACCCGATAAAAACGATGAAATTTTTCTCTTCTAAATACGAGTTTGAGGTGGAGTTACTGGTACGGCTTGCCTGGAAAGAGATTCAAATTCTATCGCTGCCCGTTAAAGTGTATTACCCTCCCGAGGAAGAGCGGATATCCCATTTCAGGCCCTTGCGCGATTTTACACGCATCAGCATCCTGAACACCATTTTAGTTTTGATAACACTTTTATGGATATGGCCACGCGACCTTGTTAACTATTTTATAGCCAATAAGCTTTCGGGCATCATTCGCGAGCAACTTACCAATCACAACGAGAGCCCTCAGAAAGTTGCTTCGGCAGTGGGTTTCGGCCTTTTTATGGGCATCCTTCCGGTTTGGGGATTTCAAATGTTGTTGGCTGCCTTTTTTGCCCATCTTTTAAAAATCAACAAGGTTATTGTGTTGGTGGCATCCAATATCAGCCTGCCTCCCATGATTCCGTTTATTGTCTATTTCGGATATCGAACGGGCGGTTTGTTTATTAAGGGTGATAGCAACCTGTTAACAAAAGAGTCGCTTGAAATGTTGCATCAACACATTGTTTCCGGCGATTTTTACCGGGCACTCGAACAGCTCGGGTTGGGTTTTTGGCAATATGTGTTGGGCAGCATCGTACTCGGGCTTACCATAGCCGCAGCCGGATGGGTACTTACATGGTTATTGTCGGTTATTTATGTTAAAAAGAGACCGTACAGGGTTTAATAAATTCAAAAGAAGGTTTATGGAAAAACAGGTTTTTATATGTGCTGATGGCACACCAATAAAAGAGTTCACCCTTCAAAACAACAGAGGTGTTATTATCAAGATTTTGAATCTCGGAGGCATTATAACCTCCATTATCACCCCTGATAAAGAGGGAATACCGAGTGATATCGTGTTGGGTTACGATTCGGCGGAACCCTATTTGGAAAATCCTGCTTATTTTGGTGCCATCATCGGACGGGTTACCAACCGCATCAGCCATGCCGGTTTTAAAATTGATGATAAGGAATACAAAATCACCTCCAATTTCAAGAATTATACACTTCACGGCGGCATCAAAGGTTTCGATAAAAAAGTGTGGGACGCCAAACCTTATAAAACCACCGACGAACAGGGGGTTGAGTTAACCTGTTTAAGTGCTGACGGCGAGGAGGGGTTTCCCGGAAACCTGAAAGTCCGCGTTATTTACCGCCTGACCGACGAAAATGAGTTTATTACCGAGTATTTTGCTGTCACCGATAAACCTACTCATGTAAATCTTACCAATCATGCCTATTTTAACTTATCAGGAAAAGAAAACGTTTTTGACCAAAGGATATTAATACTGTCGGATAAAATTTTAGCCACCGATCAAAATATTTTACCCACCGGACAATATGTTTCCGTTGAAAATACCGCATTTGATTTTCGTACAATGCATGCCATTGGTGACAAAATAGGCGATACGGAGGTCGGCTACGACCATTGTTACGTTTTTGACAAACCGGCCAACGAGATGACACCGGTAGCTAAAGCGCACGATCCTCACAGCGGACGGGTGATGGAGGTTTATTCAACCTACCCCGCTCTTCAGTTTTATACCGGGAATTATTTGGAGGGCATCACCGGAAAAAACGGGCAGGATTACCGGAATCATGGTGCTTTTTGTTTGGAAACCCAGCTGTTTCCCGATGCCGCCAACAGGCCCGAATTTCCATCAACCTTGTTACAGCCCGGCGATTTCTATTCGCATGTTACTGTTCTTCGATTTGGCATTGCCGGGTAACATTTGGTGCAACATAAAAAAAGGCTTTAGCATTTTATTTTCAGTAACTGCTAAAGCCTTTTTTATATTGCCGCTTTAAATGAAAGCAGTTTAAGTATTAATTACGAAGTCAACATCACCGGCATAATCAACATCAGGATGTCTTCGTTTTCATCATCGTTGCTTTCAGGCTTAATGATTCCGGCGCGGTTAGGAGCCGACATCTCCAATGTTATGTTTTCGCAGCTAAGGGTACTCAACATCTCCTGCATAAACTTGGAGTTAAAACCGATTTCAATGTCTTCGCCTTCGTAGCTACAGGTAAGACGCTCTTTTCCCTCACTGGAATAGTCGATATCCTCAGCCGAAAGCACCAGCTCTTTGCCGGTAATTTTAAAACGAACCTGGTGTGTTGATTTGCTACCGAAAATGGAAACCCGTCGCAAAGCATTCAACAGACTTTGTCTTCCAATGGTTAATTTGAATGGATTCTCACCCGGAATTACCGCTTCGTAGTTAGGGTATTTACCATCAATTAAACGGCAGACCACCAATATATCATCAAACTTAAACGTGGCGTTGGTTTTGTTAAACTCCATCACCACCTCTTCGTCATCTTCAGGAATAATATGACGGGCAAGACTTAAAGTTTTCTTTGGAAAGATAAAAGAATCGGCTGTTTCGCTTTTAACTTCGTTACGACGATAGCGAACCAGCTTGTGAGCGTCGGTGGCAACGAAGGTAAGATTTTCTTCATTAATTTCGCAATAAACCCCCGACATTACCGGGCGAAGCTCGTCATTACCGGTGGCAAACAACGTGTTGTTCATCGCGCTAACCAACATGGCTCCGTTAACCTTTACCGTTTTGGTGTTCTCCAGTTCAGGAACCTGAGGAAACTCCTCGTGCGACTGGCCAATCATTTTGTACTTTCCTTCGCCGGCTAAAATTTCCACGTTCAATGTATCCGGGTCCGAAATAATGGTAACCGGAATTTCCGGAAAGGTTTTCATGATATCGAGCAGCTGCCTGGCCGGAATAGCCACCGACCCTTCATCATCAGCTTTCTCGGGAGTAACCATTACCGAGATGGTTGTTTCCAAATCGGAAGCAGTAACAGTAAGTGTTTCACCCTCTAAAACAAAGAGGAAATCCTCCAAAATAGGCAGGGTACTATTGGTGGACAACACACCACTGATTTTTTGTAAACTTCTTAAAAGCGTGGTGCTGGATATGATAAACTTCATAGTTTTTAGATTTAAGAATCGTCGTTTTTATATTGGGAGTAAAAATAGAAAATATTACCGACATTAGATAACAGTACTAAAAGAATTTATTCACAACATAAAATGAGGTGTGTCGGATTCAATATTATCGAATTGAACTTGGTGTATGCCACTTTGCGAAAACAGATTTTTCAAGTTGCGGACAACTATCTTTTGAACGCAAAACATTCAGTTTTAGCATATTCTGCGGTATGCACTATATTTTTTGTTACCCAATGTGTTTCAGTATTTTTGAACCTTTTGGGTTACTATTCCTTTTGTTGTAATTGCTTCAATTAGGTATGTACCATTTGTAAAATTGCCTAAATCAATTTTCAAAATTCCGTTTTTATTCATTTTTACAATTATTTTTTCACCAATTATATTATAAACATTTACTTTTTTTAATTGGTCACTTTTTATATAAATTACAGAAGATGATGGATTTGGATAGATAAATATTTCAGGGTTCTTTTCAGTAGATATTTTTTTTGTTGACAATATTACTCCCTCTAATGACATACGCTGAAACCAAATATTTAATTTTCCGGTTCTTGTATCGCCCCAAACAGCATTTAATGTATCATTAACCAGTTTTATGCACATAAAATCGTTGCCCGATTTTGTTAAGATTGTATCGTAAGCAACAATTTGGTCTGTTATCAGAAAATTAGCCGAAAAATTTGTACTGTCTTTATCTCTAACGGAACACATTATCTCATATGCTGTTTCGTACGTACTATCGGCACCATTTCTGCGATCTCTCCACGATACAGCAAGGTCGCCATCATTATCGAAATCTGCCCAAAGTAAATCTTGCATTCTGTCGTTTGATATTGCATCATCATTTATTCTTATTGGTGATGTCCAATTTGTTCCTGCGTCAAAACTTTCACGCATAAAAACATCAATATCTCCATAAGTTACATCTAAATAAAAAAAGGCTAAGTGATTTGGATCAGATGGATCAGCTCTTAATAAGTAACCTGTTTTTGCCAAACTATCAGAAACACTTGTACTTGAAAAGAACATACTGTTATGCGACAAACTATTTCCACCATCGGTTGAACTTGCTAAAATAAATTGAGCATATAATGATTGAGAGGGTACATAGCTTGGATATGCCACGTAAAATGTTCCATTTGCAGATACGCAATTAGTAGGCATTGGTTGTGAAATATATGGTCCGGCAAGCCAATTTGTTGTATCAATATATCGCCATTGATTAAAACTATTTGCACCATCGATAGAAACCGTTAAGTATGGGTTGTAGTCGGCTATTGCTCCTTTTGCATTCATTGAAGTAATATAAATATTACCTTGATTTGCTCCGTTTGATTGGTCAATGGATATCCAAGGTCGGTCGATTGGTCGTTTGTTTGGATCAGAATTTATATTAATTACTTCTACAGGATTGCCCCAAGTTAAACCTCCATCACTTGATTTACAAACATAAATCCCTCCATTGAAAGGGTTTATATCATATCCTGTAAAATCAATATAAGATGCATAAAGATTACCATTATTATCAAATTCGATAGAAACATCTGCCGATGTGTATGTGGTAACTGTATGTGGAAGGTTATTTGTAGCTGACCAGCTTTGTCCTCCATCAAAACTTACTTTTGTTTTTATGACAAGTCTATTATTTAATTTCCAGCCCATCCAAGCTATAACAATATGTTGTAAATTGTTTGGATTAATGGATAAGTAAGGCTCTCCATCGAAAACAAAGCCGTTTGAAATATTTTGGTTTTGTCCAAAAGAAAATGTGATTGTCATTAAGAACAATACTATTGTTAAAAGAGTTCTCATAATCATATCTTTATATGTTTGACATCACACGAATTGCACTCACCGAAATAGAAAAACGGCTATCAGGTTTCGCTATTGTTGTTGACGCTTTTTGATTAATTCCATTCTACGGAGAAAATCAACCATTTTACGCCTGGTAGAAATTACGTATTCGTAGTAATCTTCGTCGCTGTCGGGGTTCCGCATACGTTTTTCATCTTTCATGCCGGCAAGGTGTTCGTTGTAGTTTCTATCGGAAGCGATAGACTGCATAATTCCATTCTGATAAGAGAAGAAATACCAGGTTTTCCGGTCGGTTTCCAGATAAAAATGGATAGCACTTCCGGCTCTGCCCACCTCAATCTGCATAAAACCTCTTAACCTTTTATTAATGGCACTTCCATTTACAAACCCCACTCCTATCGGGCCATTAGAAATGTATGAACGTGTTTCGGAATCCCACACCAGGTTCACATCCGAAAAAATGACAGCACCTTTAATTTGATCCGGCATCTTTTTCATGTTGCCATAAAGACTAAGTTCCCGTTTCAGCACATCAGCATCTTCTTTATTAAGCAGCTCTCTGATGGCCACGTTAAACTGGCTTTTCCCCACGTTTACCACATCACCGGGAATCATTCTCAGGCTATCCGACATCATCGAAAGAGCCTCTTCATCAAAATAAAAATCAAAAATTAGCGAGGTATTAAAAACGGTAGAATCGGGAATGATATAGTGGGTAAAACTTCCTACGGACACCAACCGTGTCAGGGTAAAATTGGTACCCAAATCCAGCAGGCCGTCACCACTCAAAATGCAATGTTTGTTGTCTAAACTGATGAAATTACCCGGCGCTTCATGGTTACCTCTTAAACGCAGAGGGTTACCCACCATAAAGGTGTTTTTAGCGGCGTTAAATTCCAGCTTACCGTAACTCTCGAAGGCAATAATATCGTCGGCCGACTCACGACTTTGCAACACCATGGGATAAAACTTACGGCGGCGGGCTGACAATGCCAGTCCGAATCGTGCTCGTGTACTGTCGGTGGTAACCGTTGTGGTATCAACCACAAACTGAACATGTTTCGGGTTGATAAACCGGTTAAAGGCAACCCAGTGGTTTTCCAGCCCGATACACTCTTCATTCAATCGATAACCCCCTTTAAATTTCAGGTAGGGTTTATCAGCCTCCAGCATGATATCACCCCGGAAAAAATACTCAGGACTTAAAAAGAACAGCTCATCAGATGTTACATGGCCCAAAGCCATGGTTTTTCCATACTGATTGGTGGCTATATCAGGAAGGTAAATCTGTTGTGGAAGCCCGTTTCTGTCAATGTAATCGGTATACCCCTCGGCAGTATATCCCTGACGCGATTTTACTGCCACCATGGCATCGTAAATTTTGTGGTATTTATTCACCGTATCCGTAATGATGTAAGCATTGTAGAGTGTATCCATCCTGGCGTTTTCATAAATCTTAACCGATTCGTTAGCCGGAAAAACAGCGGCATCACCTGTTTTAATAAATCTTACCCCTTCGGCATTGATAGCATAATAATTCAAATCGTAATAAGCTTTTTTGGCAAAGAATCTGAGCGAATCCTGATTTGGTTCGATGGAGATAAACTCCGGCCCGGCTATGCGCTTATCCAACACGGCATCATCGGAAAGAGAATCCATTTGTTGGAAAAAGTGATTCTGTTCATCTGATAATTCCAGCTTATCTTCATCCATTAACCACTTAACCTGGTCGAGAGTTGATATATACTTATTAAATGGCAACTCAACGAATGAGCCTCTATACAGATGATCGAATTCTCCCAGTCCCTCTTTAAAATCGATGTTGGCAAAGTAACCTTTAGAGATAAATATTTTATGGAGTCCTGTGTCGTCAAACAGGGTAAAGTCGGCAGAGTCGGCTGACATGGTATTGTAATGGAAGTCCATGGCCGACGACAGCACTTCCGACCTGTCGAAAGTAAAAGTACCGCTTCCATGCATATAATAAGGATTTAAGAACAGCGCACCCTTTAACCTGGTGTTGTTGTAAATTACCAGTTGGTGGGCAGTATCCTGGGTGGTAAGCGTCATCAGATTGGTATCGATATCCCACATCATCCGTAACGAATCGCCATGCACATCCGGAGTGTTGTATTTTTGCTCATCGCCGATGGCAATAAAGTTATAATCGGTGCCTTTAAGCGAATCGGGATAAAAAACCAAATCAGGTGAATTGAAGGTGGCATTCAGATAGTCAACCCTTCCGGAGCCTCTAAAACCGTTGTTGTCAAGTTGAAGGGTATTGAAAAACCTTCCTTTCCCGTTGTAAATGCTGTAGCCGGTATCAGGCGTTTGATGCACGAAACCCAACGAAAAGTCGGGCATAACCACCAACGGTTCGTGCACAACGGGAATAATGCCATCAGCAAACAAACTCCCTTTAAAAGCAAGCCCTGTGGTGTTAAATGCCGAAACACTGTCGAACACAAAAGGAGCCACTTTGTAGTAAAACCGTTCGGGAACCAACGTGCTATCCTGAATATCTTTTCGGTTGAAATAAACATACCCGTCATCTTTACTTACAAAAACCGGATATTTTGGAAACTTGTGCAATCCCGACTTATTTTTTGGAAAGTCGATATAAATCTGACCATTCAGTTGAGTGATTACATTATCAACCTTACGGTAATAGTATTTGCGGGCTTGCATGGTATCTCGCTTAATCAGATAAAACTGCATGGTATCGATATAGTTCAGATTAAGCATAAAGCTATCATATATAAACATGCTGTTGTGGGAGTAAAAGTCGAACAGGCCAACCTGCACTTTTCCGTCAAACGAAAAATCCCGGTTTTTTTTAACCGATACGGTTTTATCATAAGGAAAAATATAGACGGCCTGCGAATCGCTGATTTTGACCTGTGGCACGCCATAAATATCCAGGTCCAGCGATTTAAGATCGATAATGGCGTTGGGCTTGTTGCGTACCTTTGATACAAAATGAATTACGTCGTAATCGGATTGACCCGACTTAGCAAACAGGTAGTAAAAAAGTTTGTTTT
>CAZKGB010000008.1:0-18089 GCA_964551935.1 uncultured Lentimicrobiaceae bacterium
ATTTATCGAGAACCTTGAAATAATGGATGCCGGAGCTGAAGGCAAAGCGGTAGCACGATACAACGAGCGCGTAGTATTTATCCCTTTTGCTGCCCCGGGCGACCTGGTGGATGTACAGGTTTACAAAAAACGCCGAAACTACTACGAAGCCAGGATTGAAAAACTCCATAAGGCTTCGGAATACCGTGTACAACCCGAATGCAGTCATTTTAGTTTATGTGGTGGCTGCAAGTGGCAACATCTTGACTACGAAGCTCAAAAAAGGTTCAAACAAAAGCAGGTAAAAGACAGTCTGGACCGGATTGCCAAGGTACCCTATCCCGAAGTGCTACCCATTATTGGCGCCGAAAAAATTTATTACTACCGCAACAAGCTGGAGTTTACCTTTTCCAACCGCCGATGGCTCACCAATCTGGATGCATCCAAAGAAGAGGGCGGTCCCACCGACACCAACGGCCTGGGGTTTCACCTCCCCGGCATGTTCGATAAAATTCTCGACATCGAACACTGCTATCTGCAAGCAGATCCCAGCAACAATATCCGTTTGGCAGTTAAGCAATATGCCATTGATAACGGCCTGACCTTTTTTAATGCACGCACACAGGAAGGGCTGTTGCGCAACATGATTATTCGCAATGCAGTGACCGGTGACCTGATGGTGATTGTTGTTTTCCGGTACAACGACCAAGAGTCAATTGAAGGTTTGATGCAGTTCCTGGGAGATAAATTCCCTGAAATCACCAGCCTGATGTATGTGGTTAACGAAAAACTAAACGATTCCCTCACCGATCAGAAGCCGGTATTGTTTAAAGGTGTACCCTACATTATGGAAGAGATGCCCTCACCGGTGAAGGATGGCAACCCATTCAAATTCAAGGTGGGGCCACTATCATTTTATCAAACCAATCCCGAACAGGCTTTTAAACTGTACAAAACAGCTTACGATTTTGCCGATTTTAAAGGCAACGAGCTGGTTTACGATCTCTATACCGGAACCGGTACCATTGCCTCGTTTGTGGCCAAGGCAGTCGATAAAGTGATAGGTGTGGAGTACGTTGAAGATGCCGTAGCCGATGCCAAACAGAACATGGCACTCAACAAGATCGAAAATATTGAGTTTTACTGGGGCGATATGGCCAAAGTACTCGACGATGCCTTTATTAAGGCTCACGGCAAACCGGATGTTTTATTAACCGATCCGCCCCGAGCCGGGATGCACGAAAAGGTGGTAAGACAAATACTGGCCATGGAACCCGAAAAAATTGTTTATGTGAGCTGCAACCCGGCTACACAAGCCAGGGATGTTGCTTTGCTTTACGAAAAATACGATGTCAAAAAAGTGCAACCGGTTGATATGTTTCCGCAGACACACCATGTTGAAAATGTGATTTTGTTGCACAGACGATAGAAGATGTATAGTCGGGAGGAGGCAAAAACAATCAAGCACGAGTTTTGGACCACTTTCGGTCAGTGGTCGCAAAAAAAGCGGAAGAGTCAAGGCAAAGGAAAATGGCTGCTGAATCACACCGGGGTAAAAGGTTACCGGTTCAAATTTGAAGCGGAGAAGAAAACCTTATGTGTCTGTCTCGAAATTATTGATGACGATGAAATAATTCGTGAAATCCGTTACGAAAAGCTCCTGATGTTAAAGCCTGTTTTTGATGAAGCCACCAACCATGAGCTTATTTGGGATCAAAACTTGTTTATTGCACCTGACAGAGCTGTAAGCAGGGTATATTTTCAGAAAAAAGGTTTCACCCTTAACAACCGTCAGCACTGGCCGGAAATCTTTTCGTTTTTCTATCAAAAGATGTCAAGTCTGGAAGATATCTTTGAAGAGTATAAAGCGTTGTTGGACGAATAGCCACCCCTTTTCCACATCCCAGTTTCCTACTCCTTCTGTCAAGAATAAATGTCCTCAAAAGTTGATAATTAATTTTAGGTTATCTCCAATTTTTTCACATCTTTGTCAATTCGTAATCTTTCCTTACCAAAAATTAAAGTTGATATGGCCGGACTTTTAGATGCTTTTGATAAAATTATTGTGTGGTATAACGATTATATTGGAGGTTATGCCGTACTTTTTTTACTAATACCAACGGGATTGTACTTTATTTTCAAGCTCCGGTTTTTAAATGTTTGGGCACTTCCCCACGCTATCAGAGTGGTGGCAGGCAAGTACGATAAAAAGGGCGACGAAGGAGACGTAAGCCATTTTAAGGCACTCACCACGGCACTATCGGCAACGGTTGGAACGGGTAATATTGTAGGGGTATCACTGGCTATCTATTTTGGCGGACCGGGAGCAGTATTCTGGATGTGGGTTACCGGCTTTTTAGGAATGATATTAAAATACACCGAATGTACGCTGTCGCACAAATACCGGCAGTTTAATTCCGACGGTACTGTTTCGGGCGGACCTATGTATTACATGGAAATTGGTTTAAAAAGTAAACTCGGAAAATGGGCTAAAATATTAGCGCTCGTTTTTGGAGCGGCAACCATTTTGGCATCCATGGGAACAGGAAACATGGCTCAGGCCAACTCCATTGCCAACGCCTTCCATCACACATACGGCATTGCCAACTGGATTACCGGATCCATTATTGCCGGCTTGACCCTGTTAATTATTATTGGCGGCATCAAACGCATTGCCGACGTAACCTCCTATCTTGTTCCCGTAATGGCCGTACTCTATTTTATTAGTGCCATTGTGGTTATTGGTGCCAACTACGAAAATATCCCCCACTCGTTTTACATCATCTTCCACGATGCTTTTAACGGCACGGCTGCTACCGGCGGTTTTGTAGGCTCCACTTTTATGATGACCATGATTTGGGGCGTACGGCGGGGGCTCTTTTCCAACGAAGCCGGACAAGGCTCTGCTCCCATCGCGCACGCGGCCGCCAAAACCGAATTTGCGGCCCGTGAAGGATTGGTGGCCTCACTGGAGCCACTGGTAGACACCTTGATTATTTGTACCCTTACCGCTCTTCTGATAATCGATACCGGTGCCTGGAACTCAGGCATCCAGGGTGTTGGAATGACCGTCAATGCCATGAATATAGGATTGGCCAGAATCGGGCTTCCCGACATTGGCAACCATATTGTAACCATTGGCCTGTTTATGTTTGCCTTTTCAACCATAATTGCATGGTCATATTACGGTTCAAGAGCCTCCATCTATCTTTTTGGTGAGAAATCGGTTAAACCTTATCAAGTCTTATTTGGAATCTTCGTCTTCTTCGGCTCTGTTTGGGGATTGGATCTGGTGTGGCATTTTGTGGATATGGTTATCACCTTTATGACCATTCCTAACCTGATCGCCTTGCTGCTTCTATCACCTGTAGTAATGAAGGAAACCAGAGATTATTTTAGTGCCATGAAAGCACTCAAATAACCGGAAATACCAGGCCGTCAATTACTTCTTATTACCAGATTAAAGTATGAAGTTGAATAATTACAAACTAATCCGGATAAACATTAATATCAAAAAACAAATTTCAAACCAGCCTGCCGGGTTGGCAGGTAAATTCTAAAATTCTAAACAGGTTACAGAGCCACCGTTTTGTATCGTTGAAGATTAATCTTTTCAGGTTTATGATCAAATATCCCATAAAAAGCCGAACCGCTTCCGGTAAGCGATGCGTAGAGGGCGCCGGCATTATAGAGTTCCGTTTTTGCGGCTAAAAGTTGAGACGGTAGTATCGATTCGAAATCGTTGACAAGTTGCTCTCGCCAGGCGTTAAAGTCCTTTTCCAACACCAGCTTTTTCAAATTGTATCGGGGTGATTTCGGGATAATACGACTAAAAGCATCCGCTGTTGAAACAGGCTCGTCAGGAAAAAAAAGTACAAGATAATAGCCTGACAAATCAAATTCCAACGGTTCCACCACGTTACCGCGGCCAATAACATAAGCGGCCTTGTTGTGGAGAAAAAAGGGGCAGTCGCTGCACAACTCCGACGCCACATCAAGCAACTCTTTATCGCTTATCTCAATCTGAAAATACGACAACATCTCCCTTATAAAAAAAACCGCATCAGCCGACCCGCCTCCCAAACCGGCTCCCAAAGGAATATTTTTAAGCAGGTGCACCTCCACCGGAGGCACGCCAAAGCGGGCAGAAAGTATTTTCCAGGTTTTAGCAACCAAATTATGTTTAAGCTGTGCAGATTTTCCAAGCCCCCAAACGGTTATTGAAAACGCCTCTGCTTTTTGAAACTCCAACACATCGTACAGCGGAACAGGATAAAAAACCGACCTGAGATTATGAAAACCATCCTCCCGGCGGCGCGCCACCTGAAGTCCCAAATTAATTTTAGCGTTGGGAAAGCAAATCATACTGAACCCCTATTTTTTAGTTTGCGTGTAATGGTTTAAAAACAGCACAAGTTTATCCGCTTTTAGCTTTTTGGCAATAATGTGTTTGTCTTTATCGAGCAAATACAAAACCGGTGTTCCGTTAATATCGTAAATATCATGAAAGTCTTTGGTTACGCTTCGGGTACCATTCACGTTTGTCCAGCTCTCAAGATGCCTGTCGTGGATGGTCTGCTTCCACTTTTTTAAATTGCTGTTGGTATTAACGGCGAAAATACCAATATCGTAAGGAGGATGCTCTGCCATCACTTTTTTAAGTGCCTTGATTTCACGTTTGCATATACTGCAATCGTAATCCCAAAACAGCAAAATGGTATAATCGTTGGGCATCGATAAAAACGATTGATAATTTCCGGCAGTATCGATTACAATAAGATTGGGTGCCTCTTGGCCTATAAGCAGCTTTCTTAAAACATTAGCTCGCTTTTGAAGGCTTTCCAACACCGAAGGGGTGGTGTATTCTATTTCGCGTTTTGAAAAATAGTTATCCACCAAATGAACCAAAATCTTATCAAAGCCCATGTATTTAGGGTTTTGATACTCGGAAGTAAAATACCAAACCAAATAGCTCACCACATCTTCATTGGGTTCAGCCCTACTTATCACATGGTCGATAGCCGTAATAACAGAATCAGCATTTAACACGACCAAATTTTTAAAATACTCTTTAATCCTTTTGTCGAACAGCGGAGTTCGGAGCAGGCGATCGTCGTTAAGCGGAAAGTAATCCCAGAAATGATTTTTATAATAATAGAATGAAGCCGTACTATCGGTACTATTTTTCACCGAGTCAGGAATCTCAACCTCTCGCATAGCGGTTAACAACGTTGCCACAAAGGTTCCGTGGTTATCCTCTATCATTTTTAGCTTAAACGCTTTGCCCTCCTCGGTGAGTTCTTTTACCTCTTTGCGTAGTGCGGTGGCCTCATCGCTGTTGACATTCATCTTTTTAAGGCTGTCGGAAAGCAATTTTATTTTTTTATAAACCGCTTCGTTATGCTTTAAATAGGAATAAAAAAGCCTGTTCTCTTTCGAACCCGAGGGAGTTAAATCAAGTGAATAATTGACGGTATCGGTCTTTAAGGTAAAACTCTGCTTTTTATTGAGCACAAATTCGAACAGCTTACTTTTTTGCTGACTCACAACAATATAAATCCCGCCTTTTAAATTCTGTTTACCGTTAAAAACAAAAGTTTTGGTATGACTAACAGCCGTATCGGCCAGCTTAACTTTATTACCGTAATAGTAGGCGAGATAGAGTGTACTGTCGGGATAACCGTTTATTATCACCTTTATTTTATGTGAGAGATTTTGCCCTGAAACAAACAGGGGAAATACAGCTAAAAGCAAAAAGGCTATTTTTTTCATTGGTTGCTGATTATTACATATTAAAAGTGTACCCGTTTTCCGAATTTATCGTTGTTTCTTCGGTTTGAGGGCAAATTTATAAATAAAGAGGCAGCACATTCTTTTAAAAATCTTAAATTTGTTTTTAATGATTCACTCCACAAAATACGCATTGTGCCTGATAGCCGTAACCTTGTCTTTGTCAGTCTTTTCACAAGATTATGACCGGATAGCCTTTTACAATGTGGAAAATTTTTTTGACACCCGATACGACTCAACCAAATATTTCAATGGTTTTACTCCCCGGGGTGATCATCACTGGTCGAAAACCCGCTACTACCGAAAACGGGAGAATATTTACAAAGTGATTGCCGCCGTGGGAGGATGGAACGGCGTAACGGTAATGGGTTTTGCTGAGATTGAAAACCGCAGAATTCTTGAAGACCTCATAACCAACACCCCCTTAAAAAAACTGGATTACGGCATAATACATTTTGAATCGCCCGATAAGCGAGGTATTGATGTGGGAATGATTTACCGCAAAAAACGGTTTAAAATAATTACAGCCACACCCATTCACGTAACAAATCCGGACAACCCAAAATTTACCACCCGCGACATCTTGTATGTAAAAGGTGTATTATTAAAAGATATGGTTCATCTTTTTTACAACCACTGGCCTTCGAGATACGGTGGCATGATGAACACCGTGGCGCTGCGAGCACTGGCCGCGCGCACCTTGCAGCAGGTTGTCGATTCGGTATTGGATATCGATACCCTTTCAAAAATTCTAATACTTGGCGACTTTAACGACAACCCTGATGACAAGAGCATACAGCTTCTGCTACATGATGGAAAACATACGTTGGAAGAGTTGTCGCCCTCGTTTGATTTTGGAAACACTGCCGGCACCATTAAACACAACACCGACTGGGCTATTTTCGATCAAATCATTGTTTCACCGGGAATGTTGTCAAGCGAGGGAATCCATCTGAAAAATCACACTATGCAGATTTTTGATGCAGATTTTTTGTTGATAAACGACGAAAAAAACCTTGGAAAGAAATTAAACCGTACTTTCGTGGGTTTTAATTACAATGGCGGGTACAGCGATCATCTGCCCGTTTATGTTGATGTTAATAAGCAGGAAACACGGTGAAGAAAAGATTAACAATACCCCTGATTTCACTGGGATTAATAATCCTGGCACTTATGGGGCTATGGCTGGCACGAAATCAAATTCTGATTAACAGTTTCGAAAAAATTACCGATGACAAGTCGAACCATCGTGTTCATCTAACCATTAACTCGCTGGATTTCAGCGTCAGCACCATGACGGTAACCACCGGAAATATTTTTATCACTTTCGACAGCATCTATCTTGATAAATCGAAAAGCAATTCACTGACTAAATTGAAATTTTCGGGCGTATTACTACAAAACTTTGATGTATGGGCGCTTCTTTTCCATAAACAGCTAAAGGCCGACAAACTGGTTTTTTTTAAACCCGATGTGTTTGTTGTAACCAACAAAACCGGACAAGCCACAGAAGTAAACCCGGAAAAAGTTATCCAATCAATCAATAGTAGCTCAGCCTACCGATTTACCTTTCCGGCTCAACTGAAAAAAGTTGAAATACATTACGGGCAAATAGATGTAACCGACACGGACAATCCGTCCATAAAGTTTTCTACAAAAAATCTTACCATATTTATGGAAGATTTTAACTCCACACGATCAGGTAATCATGCTGCCAGACTGAACTCACTGTCAAAAACCCTCTACATAAAAGCAGAAAAATTATACAAGACCTTTCAATCAAAATATGCTCTTGCTGTTGATTCGCTATGGTGGGTTTCAGAAAAAAACCGGTTTAAAGCTTACGGCTTCAGCCTGTTGCCTACTGCTGAATTTGCCGACACGGCAGGCATGATTGAAATAGAAGCAGGCAGCTTAACAGCCGGCGAATTTCACCTTTTAGGCGATACAGTACAAAAAGCAACCGTTGAAAAACTCGTGCTTACGAATGGCAGGCTGCACATCAGAGAAAAAAAGGCACTACCATCACCCGCTTCAACAAACCAATCGGACAACCTCTTTTTTAAATTTATTACTGCAGACACGCTAACCCTTAACCATAACGACCTGTTTATGGAAACGAACCGTGGCGATACCATCCTGTTTTTCAAAGACCTTGACCTGAATTTAAGAAAACTCCGGTTGGACTCGCTCTTTTTTCAAAATCCTGAACAGCATTTTAATTACGAGTCGTTTCAATTCTCAACAAACTCTTTTGTTTCGAACACCCTGCTTCAAGGTTTACACCTGCAAAGCGGAAAAATATCTTACAACAGCAAAAGAAAGAAATTTGTTTTGGATGAATTTCTCACCCGTGATTCCATCGACGATATTCATTTTCACGCCGGGCGAATAAAGTTTAGCCTGTCACTCAAAAAGCTTCTTCGAAAGCAAAAACAAACCTTCGACGTATTTATGATCCGGCCTTTTATAAAAATGAATGTTAATCCCGGCCAAAAAACGCTACAAAACGACTCTTCGTGGATTGTTCAAAAACTACAGCCTCGAGAGATTAAAATTTCGGGAGGAAACTTTATCGCCATTTATAAAAAAGATGCTGACACACTTACGTTAAAAAACATCTCACTGCTGGCAAAAAAACTTCAATACAATCGTGCCAGTCACAAGCTAACTTACGACACCCTCGATTTTTACGCCGCAAGCCTGGCGTATTCCAACAACAGAGGCTACACTTTTAACGCAGGCATCACTCAAATTAATGGTAATAATTTAACCATTAACCATAGCCGGTTTTCGGGCAACTCCTCGCTCACACGGGCTACAATAAGTCAGCTCAGGTTAAAATCGTTTAAACTTCAAAAACTTATTTTAAACAAAGAGCTTTCTGCCGATTCACTTGTACTTATCACACCCGAAACCCGGTGGAGTTTTAGAAAAAGCAAGACCGCAAATAGCGATACCACCTTTTCGTTGGCTAAGCTTGTTGGCAATACTGAACAAAAAGCCGCCTTCAAAATAGACATCAACCACGTTACCGTTAAACAAGGAAAAGTAAAAGTCAGCTTTGCTGATTCAGTATTCACCGCTTCTTTTAGTTCAGATTACAATATAACCTGGCGTCAGCTACGAATGGGGCATGCCACCGATCAGCCGTTCAGCTCGCTGAAAGGAGTTCATTTAACCATGACCGATGCTTACTACTCGACCCCCCGATTCCAAACCGGCATCGGAAATCTTACGCTAATAAGCGATGACGGTTTTTTGGGATTTAGAAACATTACAATAAGCAACCCGAACAACTATACCGACAGCACTTTTAATATTCACGAACTTTCAGTACGGTTTGTTGGTTTCCGCAATCTTGACTACTACAACCTGTTGGGTAGAAACCGCCTTGTATTTAGCCAATTACTTCTTGAAGGACTAACCGCCGACATCGAAAAAAGAAGCAACCTTTCACCTGAACCAGAATCTCAAATAGCGAAGCCTTTAACCATTAATCTCAACCAGCTGGTTCAGTTTGAAACCATGTTCGACACCCTTCAGATTAAAAACACACGGCTGCGTTACACGTTAACCGGCAAATCTGACACGGCCAGCTATTTTATCCATAATTTTAACCTGGAGTATATCCCTTTGGCAAAGCAAAACAAGATTACCATATCTGAACTTCCGTTATTCATCAACAACACACTCCATTTTGATTCTGTTAGTGTTTCCAATCCGCTAAAAGGGTTCTCGATAGATGCCGGCCATGGAGAGCTGAATACCTTCGACAGCACTTTCCGTCTTAAGGAATTAATTGTAAAAACCGGCAAAGACCGGGCACACCGTTCAGCGTTAAAATCAGGTTCAATCCTGATGACGGGTATGACTGCCTCCGATTCACTTCCCATAATTTTCAACGCCAGGCAGTTAATCATCCCCCAAACAGATTTAAAAATTGTTAACCTTAATCCTTTAGATAAAGCTCAAAAAGAGCAACATGACTTAAAACTCTCAGGGCTTTATAAACTTTCAAAACTGGTTAGCCGGTTTACCATTGACACCGTGTTGTTTTCAACTATTAATGCGGTTTACTATTCAGGCGATTCACCCAAAAAACAGTGGAGTACCGACCGGGTGAAGATTAAAATTAACGGATTGGCTATTGATCCACCTAAAGCGCTCGACACCCTGCCTTTGCAGTTTAACAACCTTTCGGCAGATATTTATAACCGGAAATTTGTTACCGGCGACAGCTTATACGAAATTAGTGCGCGCCATTTTTCATACAACCATTTAAACCAATCGCTTGCCATCGACTCGTTTTATGTAAAACCTCTCTTCGATACATTAGCTTTCTTCAATAAAAACCGGTGGCAAACCGACCGGATAAACCTGTTTATTCCAAAGGTTCTGTTTTCCGAAATTAAATTTAACGACTGGAACAAAACCAACCGTTTACACGTTAGTAAAATTATCACGGAAGGTTTGCGTGCCGACCTTTATCGCGACAAAGCCTATCCTCGTGATTCATTAATCCGTCCCCTGTTGATTGGATCTCTCCGTAAAATAAACCAACCATTTATTGTTGACACCCTTCTGATTAACAACGGCTATTTCAGATATAGCGAAAAGGAAAAAATATCTGATAAACCGGGCTTCGTTTATTTCTCGGAGTTAAACCTTACAGGGATTAATCTAACCAATATTATCGATAATTCCGGTGGCTCCTTAACCAAGATTTTTGCCGGTGGAAAACTAATGGGCGAAGGCATGGTGGAAGCCAATTTTTATTTTCCGCTATCGAAAAGCCAATCATCGCAATTTTGGTTTTCAGGAAAATCGGGGAAACTGGACCTGACCACCTTAAACGCCATGACACAAACCAACTCGGGACTTACCATCCTAAGTGGTAAAGGAACCATCGACATCCCGTTAATTACTGCTAATGACACGGTAGCTATTGGTAGTATGATGTTCAAATATCGCAGGCTGAAAGTGGAACTTTACAACCGAAAAAAGGCCAATCACAGCGGCGGAATAGCCACTCCTTTGGTTGGATTCGTGTTAAACGGACTGGTTTTACGCTCAAACAATCCCAATTGGTTTAAACGCCCGAGGGTTGGAATTGTATATTTTAACAGAGACCGGAACAAATCCATTGCCAACTACATATGGAAAAGCACCCTGAGTGGCGCTTTATCAACGTTAGGTTTTAACAACAAAGAACAACGCAAACGACGTAAAGAGTACCGTAAAGAAGAATTTGAAGTGCAACGCGAATCGGTAAAAAACGAAACCTATGAAAATTAATAAAACGATTTAATTTTTTGAACCATCACCTTGAAAACAATAAAAAACATAAAACACATTCTTTTATTATCCGCTGCATTGCTGACGCTGCTTTTTACAGCAAGTCCATTGCAGGCGCAGTACTCATCGGTGAACAAAAAAGCATTAAAATGGTACCGTCAGGCCGAAGAGGCCTACAGATCAAACAACAACCAAAAAGCGTTGCAACTGTTATCGCGTGCTGCAAAAAAAGACCCCCTGTTCGTTGAAGTATGGCTGCTTAAGGCGGATGTGCTAACAACAACGGGTAAAAACGACAAAGCCATCAAGGCTTATCAACATGCCCTCGCCATCGACTCCACTTTTTTTCCACCCGCCTGGTTTTACATGGGTGACCTTTTAATGAGCTCGGGAAATTACGCTCAGGCCTCGGAGGCTTTTCAAACATTTATGAAAATGAAAAATGTTTCGCCCGCCCTCAGGAAGAAAGCAAAACGGCAACTACTATGGGCTGAAACGGCTGAAAAGCTAACGGATAACCCTGTAAAGGTTACCATTACCAGACTCGACAGTTCCATCAACACAACGGATGATGAGTTCGTGAATTACGTCAGCACCGACAATAAGGAACTTATTTTTACGCGCAAGACAAGAGTTCTTAATCCTGAGAACAGTGAAGCAGCCTACCGTGAACAGTTTTTTAAATCAGAAAAACAGGATAGCGTTTGGAAGAAAACCAAGCGAATGAAGTTACCCTGGGCAGTAAACCAAAATGTTGGTGCCATGAGCTTAACAGCCGATGGAAAAGCACTCTATTTTACCGGATGTCGCTGGCCTGATGGCATCGGAAGGTGTGATTTGTACACTTCACATCTCTATAACCACATCTGGCAAGAACCTGTAAACCTTGGAAGCACGGTAAACAGTACCGAATGGGAGTCGCAGCCTTTTGTTTCGGCCAACGGGAAATACCTTTTGTTTTCATCTACCCGGCCCGGAGGATACGGCGGAAGCGATATTTGGATGTCGGTAAAACTAAAAAACAATCGCTGGAGTCCGCCCGTAAACCTAGGCGACAGCATCAACACGGCAGGCAACGAGATGGCGCCTTTTTTGTATGCCGATAACCAAACGCTGGTTTTTTCTTCTGACGGGCATCCCGGGATGGGTCAACAGGATCTGTTTATTTCACGAAAAAACAGGGCCGGCATTTGGTCGAAAGCCGAGAACCTCGGATATCCGATAAACACCAAACAAAGTGAAATAAATTTAATTTACAGTCTGGATGGCAAACACATCTGGATATCGTCGAACAGGGAAAGTAACAATTACAATATTTTTGAAATCCCTGTTTATCCCAACATAAAACCTGAAAAGGTACTTTTCTTCCGCGGAAAGGTTGTTGATGCTAAAACAGAAAAGCCGCTACCTGCTCAAGTAATCCTCACAGATGTGATTACAGGCAGAAAAATATCGAGCCGTTACAGCACATCCGACGATGGAACGTTTTTAATGGTGATGGAACCCCGTCAAACCTACGCTTTCAATATTATGGCCAAAGGATACCTGATGTTATCGGATAAGTTTACACCCGAAAAAGAGCTCCCGGACAGTATCAGTATTACTAAAACCTTCCGTTTGATGCCCATTAACCGCGGAAGCTCTTTTACACTGAACAACATCTATTTTGAAACCGATTCGCCGGAGTTAAACAGCAGGTCGTTTGCCGAATTGTCTAAATTGGTTGATTTTCTCAAACTAAATCCCGCTTTAAAACTAGAGATAAGAGGCCATACAGATAACAGTGGAGGTACCGATTATAATTTAACTTTGTCGCGCCAAAGGGCAAAAGCCGTCTTTACCTATTTAACAGCTCATGGCGTTTCAAAAAACAGACTCTCGTTTAAAGGGTTTGGTGCTTCACAACCTGTTGCAGGCAATAATACCAACGAGGGAAAAGCTAAAAACAGACGTGTTGAACTGGTTGTAAAATAGTTTGAAACCAATATTATCATGGCAACATCTTCATATTTAACAAGTATCCCATAAATTGTATACAAACAAGCTATTTTCAATTAAAAAGTGAACAAAAAAAGCTATTTTTGATAAATGGGGAAAGAAGAAATTAACATAGCAGAATATTATGAATGGATTGACAAAATAAAGGCAAAGATTCATTCAACAAGAACCAGAATTGCTCTTTCAGCAAACTATGAGCTTCTTAATCTTTATTGGGAAATAGGAAAAGAAATTGTTGAAAAGCAGAAAGAATCAAATTGGGGAAGTAAAATCATTGAAAAAATAGAAAAAAGTAGATGATACAATGTTGTACACACCTCAATTACTTGGTAATATGTACAATAGAGTTTTTATCGAAAGTGCTTGCAAACTTAAAGCGGATAATTTAAAACTACATAACAAACCATATTCAAACCGGTGAAATACATTCTTTTATCCATAATAATAATCCTCTCGTTCACGCATGTTGCCATAGCACAACAATCGGACACAATCAATAAGAGGAGTATAATTAAACAAAGCATCCTGCCTGTTTCACTTATCACAGTTGGTTCAATAATAAGTGGTAGTACATTTGAAAAAAACTTTGAAACGAACCTCCGCGATGCCGTTGGAAACAATTACGAATTTCGTATTGACAACTATCTGCAATATGCTCCCATTGTTGAAATGTATATTGCCGATATCGCGGGAGTAAAAAGCAAAAACCATTGGTTCGACCAAACCAAATACCTGCTTATTTCAAATATACTTACCGCCGGTATCGTGCATGAATTAAAATTTGTCACCGGCAAAACAAGGCCCAATGGCGGCAAACGCTCTTTTCCTTCGGGACATACTGCTCTTGCCTTTACCAATGCTACGGTGTTTTATCACGAGTTTATCGACTCATCACCCGCATTGGCTTACAGCGGATATCTTTTTTCAGCCACTACGGGAGTATTCAGAATGGTTAACAACAAACACTGGCTTTCGGATATTATGGTGGGGGCAGGGATAGGAATTTTAGTAACCAACCTGGTGTACTATTTCAAGCCATTTAAAAATTTCAATCCCTTTAAAAAAACAAAAAACGTGGTATTAATTCCCAACATCGATTACAACAGCTACGGTTTCTATTTATCGTACCGTTTTTAAAAAAACGCTTTAACAACCAACTTTTATCGCGAAATCTTAACCAGGGCAAAAACCATCACGATGGCAGCCAAATACTGCACCGGCGAAAGATAACTGCCGTTAACAATGTAATCGAAAAAGATGGCGGAAACAGGAAATAACAACTCGCTGATGGTAGCCACCATGGCACGAACCCGTTTAAGGCCGTAATAGTAAATAAAAATAGCGCCCGAACCGGTAGTCAATCCGATAATGACCAGAAAGAGCCAGTTAAACCCGGTAGTAACCTGCAGTTGTCCCATCTCACCAAACACAACAACATACAATAACATAAAAAGAGCTGTAAATCCATACCTGAAAAAAGTGGCGGTTATAAAGTTGTGATTTTTAAGAATACTTTTGGAAAACACGGTAGAGCTCCCAAACGAAAAAGCCGCCAAAATGGCCAGCAGCGAAGCGTTAATAGTAGTTTTATCGGTATGGATGTTCGGTAATCTGAATCCAAAAGTCAGAAAATAACTGGCAACAACCGCCACGGATGCCCAAACCACAAAATTCTTCTTTATCTTTTCCTTCAACAAAACGGCCGCCAGCGCTATGGCAAAAATAGGCTGCAGTTTCTGAAATAGCACTACTACCGACAACTGTTGAAATTGTACCAGGAACAGTGCTTTTACAATAGCTATCGTCCCGATAGCACCACCAAACAGCGCCACCAACGAGAAGGTAATGTAATCTTGCTTTGTAAAATATTTAAGTTCGTGGTATTGCCTGAAAAGAAACAGGTTCATCAATAAAAAAGGAATCATGTGAAGCATAAACACCACGTAACCTACATTCAAATTATATAAACGGGGGGTTAATACAACACCGTCAAATCCCCACATGATGGCCGATAAGCCAATGGCAATAGTTCCTTTTATGGGTTCTGATAATTTCATAATAAGGCTGCAAAAGTAACCTTTTCTAAAATATCGGGATAGTTGAAACGAAAAGAAGCATGCAATTTTTAAAACTTTCTTAAATAGCCGTTTTCGCAAAAATACTCTCCTCAAAATAAGATTGAGGTAAATATCCGGCACCATTTCGTAAACCCTTTTCAAGTACAATACCCACATCTCCGTTAACAGATGTTAAAACCTACATCACAACCAACTTTCTTCTACTTTTTATGTCATTTATTTTGATATTTTTGCGCAACTCCTAAAAAATAATTTATGTCTTTTGATAGCGAAAAACTTATTCCTGAAGGACTAACATACGATGATGTTTTGTTGGTACCGGCACGATCGGCTGTATTACCCAGAGAGACCGACTTATCAACCAGGTTTACAAAAAACATCAGTCTTAAAATCCCCATTGTTTCGGCAGCCATGGATACGGTAACCGAATCGAAACTGGCCATTGCCATGGCTCAACTGGGCGGCATTGGTGTTCTTCACAAAAACATGACCATCGAAAAACAGGCCAACGAAGTTCGTAAAGTTAAACGAGCGGAAAACGGAATGATTATCGACCCCATAACGTTAAGGGTAAACGCCACGGTAGGCGATGCACTAAAAATTATGGAAGAGTTCAGCATTGGAGGCATTCCGGTGGTAGATGAAAACAACAAACTGGTGGGCATTGTAACAAACCGTGACCTGAGATTCGAGCGCAACATGCGAAAATCGGTAAACGACGCCATGACCAGTGAAAATTTAATAACCACTACCGAGTTTACCAATTTCGAGCAAGCTGCCGATACGCTTCAACAATACAAAATCGAAAAACTTCCCGTTGTTGACGATGAGTTTAAGCTTGTCGGGTTAATTACCTATCGCGATATCATTAAAATTAAAGAAAATCCCAACTCCTGCAAAGACGAAAAAGGCCGGTTAAGAGTAGCTGCCGCCGTCGGTATTGCCGGAAACACGATGGAAAGAGTGGAAGCCCTTGTTCATGCAGGTGTAGATGCCATTGTTATCGACACTGCCCACGGCCATTCGAACGGCGTATTGGAAATGGCTCACTCGGTCAAGCAAAAGTTCCCGGATATCGAACTTATTGTCGGCAACATTGCCACGGCTGAGGCAGCACTTGATTTAATCGCTGCCGGTGCTGACGCCATTAAGGTGGGTATTGGTCCGGGTTCCATTTGCACAACCCGAATCATTGCCGGTGTGGGCGTACCACAACTCACAGCTATTTATGATGTTGCCCAGGCCGTAAAAGGAACCGGCATTCCGGTAATTGCCGATGGTGGAATTCGTTATACCGGCGATATTGTGAAGGCTATTGCAGCAGGCGCCGATTCAATTATGGCCGGCTCACTGTTTGCCGGTGTTGATGAATCGCCCGGCGAGACCATTATTTTTGAAGGCAGGAAATTCAAGTCCTACCGCGGCATGGGATCTGTTGAAGCCATGCAGGAAGGATCGAAAGATCGTTACTTCCAGGATATGGAAGACGACATTAAAAAACTGGTTCCCGAAGGTATTGTAGGGCGTGTTCCTTACAAAGGATCGCTGGCTGAAGTCATTCATCAAATGGCCGGAGGGTTACGTTCAGGAATGGGTTACACCGGATCGGCAACCATCGAAGAACTGCAAAAAGCCAGATTTATTAAAATAACCTCGGCAGGTTTTGCCGAAAGCCATCCCCACGATATCACCATCACCAGAGAAGCTCCAAATTATAGTAGTAAAGGATAAATGATTATTAAATCAAAAAAAATAAAATTAAAATGAAACGCATTGTCAAACAAGCTCTTTTATTAACGATAACCCTTTTTATGTTTCAGGGAAGTCAGGCTCAGTTTTTTAAACCACTGGAAAAACAGACATTACTCACCATTGGGAACGAAAAAATTCCGGTTGACGAGTTCCTTCGTGTTTACGAAAAAAACAACACGGCGGAAGAGCGTCAAAAACCGGATGCCATCAAAGAGTACCTCGACCTCTATATCAACTTCAAGCTGAAAGTAAAAGAAGCCGAAGATTTAAAAATGGATACTGTAGCATCTTTTATAAAAGAGCTTCATGGTTACCGCGAACAACTTGCAAAACCCTACTTTACCGATAAAACAGTCAATGAAAGGCTGCTTAAAGAAGCCTATAACAGGATGTTGCAAGATGTAAGAGCCAGCCACATTCTTTTAATGGTTGACGAAAACGCAAGTCCTGAAGACACCCTGAAAGCATGGAATAAAATAAATAAAATCCGTCAGGAGATTATTGATGGCAAACCCTTTGCCGTTGCTGCCGAAGAGTACTCGGAAGACCCATCGGCCAAAGACCAAAAAGAGATTCCCGGCAAACAGGCAGCCCGAAAAGGTAATCATGGCGACCTGGGCTATTTTACTGTTTTCAACATGCTTTACCCTTTTGAAACAGCAGCCTACGAAACACCCGTCGGGGAAGTGTCGCAACCGGTAAGAACCCATTATGGTTACCATTTGGTATATGTTACCGATAAAAAACCTGCTATGGGAGTTGCCGAAGTAGCACATATTTTTGTAAGGCTTCGTCAGGATGCCAGCGAAAACGATGTAAAACGCAAAACAGAAAAAATAAACAAAATTTACCAGAAACTTCAAGACAGCCTTTCGTGGAATGCAGCTGTAACACAGTATTCCGAAGACAAAGGCTCCGTTACAAAAGGCGGAAAACTATCAAAATTTACCTGTAGTCGTATTGTTCCCGAATTTGTTGAAACCATCGACAGCCTGCAACCCGGCCAATACTCCAAACCGGTACGCACCATGTACGGATGGCATATTATCAAACTTATCAGCACCAAAAAACCGGGAACTTTTGATGAAGAAAAAGCAGGATTGGAAGAGCGCATCAAAAAAGACTCCCGGGCACAGCTAAGCAAAGAATCGGTTATTGCCAACATAAAAAAGAACAACAACTTCAAGATTTACG
>CAZKGB010000009.1:0-18087 GCA_964551935.1 uncultured Lentimicrobiaceae bacterium
CTGTTAGGGAATAAGAAATTGTAACCTAATGCAAAGTTGTCGAGTTTAACAAAGTCGACTTTTTCAACATGCACACTTGAGTAAACAGGGCCGCTGGCAGCGTCGATATAATCCAGTGCCTGATTCATCCCGCTTTGGATACCAATTACCCTTGGGTTACCATAACGTGCATTGTTGATGTTCACCAAGTAGTGGCCGAATACCCCTCTGATAAAGAAGTTTACATCAAAGTTGCCCACGGTGAAGCTGTTGCTCCATCCAAACTGGAATTTGGGTAACCCGGTACCCACATTTTGATAATCATCCTGTGTAGGGTTTGAAGATATCCCGTCGATGGTGTCGGTAGGTGCTTCAAACTGCATAACACCGGCGCTATCCATGCCTATGTAAATAGGGGCAATAATTTGACCGATAGGTTCACCCTCTTTTGCAATAATGGTGTTAATGCCTGTATAAAATGGTGCCCCCAGATTTCCAAGATAAAGGGTGCTGGCAGAGGTTGATAACGGGCTGGTAATTTTATCCAGTTTGGTATCAAAGTATTTGGTAAAGTTAAATCCTGTTGTCCACGACCAGGTTTTCTTTTCGATAGCACGTACATTTACTGAAAACTCAAGCCCCGAGTTAGTAAGCTCTCCTAAATTAAGAAACATGTGATCGGAAGGAAAGGGCGGAACCGGAACCTGTGCATAAAGAATCAGCTGGGAGCTGGTGCTTTTGTAATAGTCGATGGTACCCCCCACGCGGTAATTCCATAAATAAAAATCAAGACCAAGGTCCAGCTCTTTTTTGACTTCCCATTGTAAATCGGGGTTGTCGTTTCTGATGGGGGCGTAAGCATTGATAAAAGTTCCGTTATAGAAGAACTTTTCGTTGGATATGTTGTAAAGGTTTTTCGACAGGTAAGGACTTGGAGGAAGGTTTCCAACGGTACCGTAACCCCCTCTTAATTTTAAGCGGTCAACCACGCCAAGGTCAAATATTTTGGCAAAATCGAGGCCTGCGCTAATTCCTCCAAAATTCCCCCACTTTTTATTTTCTCCAAACATCGACGACCCGTCTCTTCTGAAGTTAGCCGTTAAGAAAGCGATCTCTTTGTAGTTTAAGTTAACACGACTAAAAGCACCAATTAAACGCGAGCTGTTTTTATAAGAACCGCGCGACACGTTGTTTGCTAATATTGTTGAAGAGGAGCCAATATTATTATAGGTAAACTCGTCGGTGATGAACCCTTCGCCGTAGGCCCAAACATTGTCAAAATAGTCTTCACGGAACGAATAACCAACCATGGCTTTAACGGTTAACCCGCCAAAATCTTTTTCATAGCTTCCGATGGCTTCAAACAAGTGGTTGAAACGGTTTTGATTCTCCTTGCGAGCAAAACCTTTATGACTTCCAATGGCGTAAGGGGTGTAGTAAGAATTTTTGCTCCAGTACGAGCCATACACGTCGGCATTATAGGTTTGTGAATAAAAAGCACTAAACTTTAAATCTTTTATAGGCTCAAGGGTTCCTTTTAAACTACCAATCAAGTTCATTTTTTTTCCGTCCATGGTGCTTTGTTCAATCATGGCCTTGGGGTTGTAAAAGGCAAAGGCCTGGCGTTGGAAATAGCCGCCCCACTCGGTTGAAAAGTCATCATCAGCCATAACAGGGGCGGTAGGGTTAAACCTTACCGCGGCACCAAAGGCCTCGCTGGGGCTGTACTGCTCATTACGGTTGGTGGCCGACATGTTGAAGTCTAATGTGAGCTTATCGTTTAAGGCACGCTGGGTGAAATTCAGTTTTCCGTTCAGGCGTTCAAAGCCTGTTCCTAAAACAATGCCGTTGGAATTTCGATAGTTAAACGAAACCCGATAACTTGAAGTTTTGGTAGCACCGTCAACAGCCAGATTATAAGCCTGCGACAGGCTTTTCTGTGTTAGCTCGGTCATCCAGTCGGTACTGTTTTCAAAATCCACGGCATTGGGCATCGACAGGTAATCCGACGACGAAAGAACATCTAACTTTCTTGCCACCGACTCGCTGGTAAGAGAGGTGTTAAAGCTTACATGAAACTTTTCCCCTTCTGGCGAGTATTGGCCTTTTTTAGTGGTGATAATAATAACCCCCGAGGCTCCTTGTGTACCGTAAATCGCGGTAGCGGAAGCATCTTTCAGAACATCCATCGAAGCAATATCATCGGGGTCAACCGAGTTTAATGAAGCACCCTGAACCCCGTCAATAATAATGAGTGGTTCGGTGTTAGAACCAAAGGTCGATAACCCGCGCAACCTGATGTTGTAACTTTGGTTGGGGTCGTTTCCCGGTTTGGCAATGGAAAGGCCGGCTACTTTTCCCTGAATCAACTGAACAGGGTCGGTAACATTTCCTTTATTAAAGTCCTCGGCTTTTACGCTGGTAACAGCGCTGGTAACCTCTTTGGCCGACTGGGTGCCGTAACCTACTACTATTACTTCGTCCAACTGTTCGCCGGGAACTAACTTCACATTGATAACAGCAGCGGTAATATCAACTACCTGCGTAGAGTATCCAACATAAGAAAATGAGAGGGCGGTAACCGTTTCAGGCACCGAAAGCTGATATTTACCGTCGATATCGGTAATCGTACCTTGCGACGGGTCGTTTGCGAATGTAACATTAACACCAATCAGGGTTTCCCCCGTTTTGCTGTCAGTAACTGTTCCGGTTATCATTTTGTTTTGAGCCACCACACTACCGATGGTAAACAAACCAATCATGAAAACCTGTACAAACTTGGATTTTAACAGATTAGTAATCATAAAACATATTTATTTTTTTTGGTTAATTTAAATTTCCTTACAAAAGTAGGTAATTAAAGATTATTAACATAATGATAATAATCATGCTATAAAAGTAAGAATCTTTTATCAAAAAGGGAATAGGGTTGGATTTTTGTATTAAATTAATAAACAGGTAGTTGTGTTGATAAGTGAACGCCTTGCTGCGGGAAACCCGGCTTGTTGTTATTTAATTTTATTTTAAACAAAAGATGGCGCTGTTCAATGCAAACGTTTTCGTAAAGGGTTTTGGATAATAGTTTGTTATTCTTGGGATTCTTTATTTTCCTTTGTCTGATAGTTTTGTTAAATAGGTAAAAAACTGTTACCTTAGCGAAAATTATTTTCATTATTTATTAACCAAAAATTTACAATATGAAGAGAGGTTTATTTTTTACTGTATTGATGGCTATTTTTATGTCGTTCAATGCAATGAGTCAGTGTGGCCAGGTTGGCCTTATTGGCGAAATGACCGGTTGGTCCAGCGATGTTATGCTGACCCGCGACATGAATAATCCTGATATGTTTTCAGGATACATCACTGTTGGTGAAGCTGACGATGCCGATACCAATGGCATTGTTGAGATGAAATTCAGGGCTAACCACGATTGGGCAACCAACTGGGGCAGCTTAGATTTCCCAACAGGTACTGCTGTGCAGGATGGAGATAACATTCCGGTTCCTTACGGTACTTATGCTGTTTCCTTTAATTGCACCACAGGCGATTACGCCTTTACGGCTACTTGCGGTAGCATTAGCCTGATTGGTGAATTTAACGGCTGGGCTGACGACCTGTTTTTAACTCGTAATACTACCGATCCCGATATGTGGTGGGGGTATATTACCGTTACTGAAGCCGAAGATGCCGACACCAATGGTATTGTTGAAATGAAATTTCGCGCTAACTCCGATTGGGGTACCAACTGGGGAGCCGCAGGATTTCCAACTGATACTGCCGTTCAGGATGGTCCTAATATTCAGGTTCCTTATGGAACGTACAAAGTTATGTTTAACTGCGGAACCGGTATTTACAATTTTGTAGCTACCTGTGGCAACATTGGCCTTATCGGCGAATTTAATGGTTGGGCTGCTGACTATTGGATGACACGCAGCACAACAGATCCTGACCAATGGAGTGTTATTTTTACGATTAACTCCGGTATGGATGCCGATTCAAACGGTATTGTTGAGGTAAAATTCCGTGCTAACTCCGACTGGGGAACCAACTGGGGTGGCGATGGATTCCCATCAGGAACAGGTACACAAGATGGCCCTAACATTCAGGTGCCTTTAGATGATGAGGGTCTTACAACCGATTATGCCGTTACCTTTAACTGTGCAACCGGCGAATATAACTTCGTTCATACTTCCGGAAACATTAGTATGATAGGTGCCTTTAATAACTGGAATGGCGATGTGCCTATGAATCGTGATGCCGATAATCCAAATCTTTGGAAACTTACCCGCTCATGGTTCGCCGATTCGGAAGTTAAATTCCGTGAAAATGCCGACTGGACAGTTAACTGGGGTGCCGGTGACTGGCCAACAGGTGTGGCCGAACCCAATGGCGCCAATATTCCTTTGGTTGCCGGTACTTATGATGTTACCTTTAATTACGACACTAAAGAATACACCTTTACTACCAACGATAATGTTTGTGGTGAAGTAGGTATGGTGGGCGACTTTAACACCTGGGGTGACGATGGAACAAGTGTTCCAACAGATGTGTACTTATTACGTGATCCTATGTATCCAAGCCAGTTTTCGTTAACCTATAACTTTACTTCAAGCACCTTATTGCTATTCCGTATTAATGCCGATCCAACCTTTACTGACGTTTGGGGAGGTACTTTCCCTTCGGGACAAGCTGTTAACGATGCTGCTGCCCAAATTAGTGTTCCCGGCGGAAAATACAATATTACCTATAATTGCTTATCACATGATTTCAATTTTGAACGCTTGGGTAACGCAATTATTGCTCCTCAGGTTTTTGCCATAGATGCGGATGGTAATTTAAACGAACCCGATTGGAGTATTTCGCAGTCTGTTGCTGCAACTGCCGACGGAACTCCTATTGAAAATCCAATTGAAGCCTATTTTGGCGCTGTTTGGAATAGCGATTACATGTACGTGGGTGTTGATGTAGCTGATGAGGTGGTTACCGCCGGTGATGTAGTTGATATTTTCTTTGATGGTGATAAATCAGGTGGTCCTTTTGACGATCATGATGTTCATGTTTCGGTTACCAGCGACGGTACTATCACCGTTGTTCAGGGCCCTGAAGGTATCGAAGTAACAGGGGGCGCTGCAACGACCGACAAAGGTTATTCCGTTGAAATAGCTATTCCTTTTTCAGCCCTTGGTGTTACACCCGAAACAGGTGCACAGGCAGGTATCGATGTGATGGTTGGTGATGACAATGGTGAAGGTGTAGCCTATCGCTTTGTATGGAATGGTGGCATGCAGGATTTCGATGGAACTTCATCCTTCGGAGATCTTAACTATGGTGCCTTAAGCTGCGGTTGCATCAGCCTTTACAACGAAACCATCGGCGATGTTAAACTTCGTAACCAGCTGGCATTGGAAAACACTACTACTTATGTTGGTACTTACGACCTTGACAATGCTTACGATGTGGTATTCCGTAAAGATGCTTCCAATACCGTTACCTGGAGCTCAGATGAGTTTCCTGCAGGTACCGCTACATTAGGAGGCCCCAGAATTCCTGCTACTGCCGGACGTTACCGTATTTCGTTCGATTGTATCACTGGCGCCTTTAGTTTTGGTGAAGCCCTTTCGGGTGATGCCGTTGCCACAGCTCCTTATACAGAAACCGCTCCCGTTATTGATGGTGACCTTTCTGAATATAACCTGACTTATGGTAGCGATATCCTTGCTGCCGGTTCCGGTCCTATTAACAATACCGTTACCTGGGGAACCCTTTGGGATGCTAACAACCTCTATATTGGTGTTCACGTTGTGGATGCTGTTGTTGAAGGATCGGGCAACCCATGGGATAACGATGCTGTTGAAATGTATATTGATGGCGACAACAGCAAAGATGGTACCTATAGCGCTGAAAGTTTCGATACACAGTTAATTATGGATGCATTGGATGAATCAACACTTTGGATTAAAGCCGACGGTGTTGAAATTACTGACGAAACATCTATTTGGGTAAGTACCAGCGATGGATATTCTATTGAATTGCGCTTAGGATGGGCTCAGTTTGGATTTGCTCCCGGTAAAGGCAGAACAATAGGCTGGAGCCTTGGAAACAATGATTCCGATAACGGTGTTGGCCGTGACTATCAAAGCGTATGGTACGGTAATGGAAACAACTGGAGCGACAACTCACTGTTAGGTGATCTTGAGCTGGCAGGTGGCCCTTACTACGTTGACGGTTTAGATGAACATGTTCTTTATAATGCAAACGTTGTTCTCTATCCTAACCCGGCACAAGATTTCGTTAACATCCGTGTTAAAGGCGATGTGTTTACCGCTCAGGCCGACCTGTATGTTACCGATATCACCGGTAGAGTTATCATTAAAACAAATGCTAACTTTAAAACAGGCCGTCAGGTTCAAATTAGTACAAGTAACCTTACTACCGGTATCTACTTCGTAAATATCATGAGTAAAGATGGAAAACGTGCCGTTAAAAAACTCATTGTTCAATAAGCACTTTTTCACATAACATTCAAAAAAGCCTTTTCGGAAACGGAAAGGCTTTTTTATTGACTATATTTGCACCTTTTAAAACAGAGTTGAAAATGAAAAAGATAAGTGCTGTATCTCTAATCCTGACTCTATTGTTTTCAGGATTAAATTGTGTGAATAATAAAGTAAAAACAATGACAAACCCGTTGTTACAAAATTGGGATACCCCTTTTCAGGTACCTCCGTTCAGTAAAATAAAAGCTGCTGATTATGTTCCGGCTTTTGAAAAAGCCATGAAGGAGCAAAACGCTAACATTGATGCCATTATTAACAATACTGAAGTTCCAACCTTTGAAAATACCATTGCTGCCCTGGCCTATTCAGGTCAACTGCTCGATAAGGTGTCAGCTGTATTTTATGGCCAACTGGGGGCTAATACCAACGACTCTCTTCAAAAAGTGGCAACCGAACTATCACCAAAGCTATCGAGTCATGGTGATGAAATTAGCATGAATCCTGAATTGTTTGCAAAAATTAAGCAGGTTTACGAGAATAAAGAGAACCTGACGCTAACTAAAGAACAAGCCTATCTGTTGGAAGAAACCTACCGGAGCTTTGTTAGAAACGGAGCCAATCTTTCAAAAGAAGACCAAAAAACTCTTCAAAAGATTAACAAAGAGCTATCGCTGGCCACCCTTAAATACGACCAAAATGTTCTTAAAGAGACCAACGATTTTAAATTGGTTATCAAAAACAAAAAGGACCTTTCGGGATTGCCTGCTTCGGTTATCGAGGAGGCTGCCGAAACAGCCAAGGCAAACGGCCTTGAGGGAAGCTGGGTGTTTACCACCCGAAAACCCAGCATGATTCCGTTTTTGCAATTTGCCGATAACAGAACGCTTCGCGAAGAGCTTTACAACGCTTATCTGAACCGGGGAAACAACAATAACAAGTACGATAACAAAAAGGTGCTTGCAACAATAGTTAGTTTACGTTTGCAAAAAGCCAAACTTTTTGGTTTTGACACTTATGCCGATTACCGCCTGCAAAACCGTATGGCCAAAAATGCTCATAATGTTTTTAATTTACTTGGACAGGTTTGGGATGCCGCCTTGCCGGTAGCTAAACGCGAAGCGGCCGAAATGCAACAAATAATGGACAAGGAAAAAGGCAGTATGAAACTGGCTAGCTGGGATTGGTGGTACTATGCCGAGAAAATAAGAAAACAAAAATACGATCTGGATGAAAAAGAGCTGAGCCCCTATTTTAAACTCGAAAACGTTAGAGACGGTGCTTTTATGGTCTATCATAAATTGTACGGCATTACCTTTATACCTGTTAACAATATTCCAAAACCACATCCTGATGCAATGGCTTACGAGGTGAAAGAGGCCGATGGCAGTCACTTGGGAGTTTTGTTTATGGATTTCCATCCACGGGCATCAAAGCAAGGTGGTGCCTGGCAGGGTGAGTACCAAAGTCATTATGTTACCCCTCAGGGAAAAAATGTTTCACCCATCGTAACGGTAGTTTATAACTTTACAAAACCGGGAGCCAAAACACCCGCACTCTTAAACTTCGATGAGGTGGAAACCCTGTTTCACGAGCTGGGTCATGCTATGGATGCCCTCTTTGCCAAAAACAGGTATCCCGGCCATCACATTCCTTCCGATTTTGTAGAACTCCCTTCGCAGATGATGGAGCACTGGGCAACCGAACCGGAGGTGTTAAAAATGTATGCTAAAAACTATCTTACAGGGGAGCCCATTCCCGATAAACTGATTGAAAAAATTCACAACAGCAAGTTCTTCAATCAGGGATTTATTAACGTGGAATATTTAGCGGCCTCCTATCTTGATATGGATTATCATACCATTAAAGAGCCGCTAAAAGGTAGTGTTACCGAATTTGAAAAGGAGGCGATGGATAAAATCGGGCTTATTCCCGAAATTGAGCCACGCTATCGGAGTACCTATTTTACACACATCACCGGCGGTTACGATGCCGGGTATTATAGCTATCTTTGGGCTGCGGTATTGGACAACGATGCCTTTGCCTATTTTAAAGAAACCGGTATTTTTAACAAAGAAACGGCCGCAAAGTTCAGGAAGAATATTTTAGAAATTGACGGCACACAAGACCCTGCCGTTCTTTACAGAAATTTTAGAGGGCGTGATGCCATTGTCGAACCGCTTCTCGAAAACAGAGGCCTTAAATAATTAAAAGGATAAACCATGGAAACCAAACGACAACAACGAATTTCAAAACTCATCCAACACGATCTGGGCGAGATTTTCCAGCTGGAGGTTCCTCATTTAACACCGGGTGTGATGGTAACGGTTACAAAAGTACACGTAACCCCCGATTTGGCACTGGCAAAGGTCTATGTAAGCCTTTTCCCAACCAAAGATAAAGAGCAGCTGTTGGAAGGAATTAATAAAGCTTCCCGCGAGGTGAGAGGGTTGCTTGGAAAGCGCATTCGCCATCAGGTGCGTGCTATTCCCGAATTGCGATTTTACCTCGACGATTCACTCGATTATATCGAGAAAATTGATAAGCTTTTAAAGGATGATGATTGAAAAATAATACTGAACTAAACAAACCAATCGGTTAGAAAACAAAACAGAAATGAAATACGATCCCATAAAAAGAAAACTCGGTGTGGTTTTTAACAAAACCCCCTTTCTGCGAAAACTGTTTTACCGGCTTCTTGATGTGCTGCTTCTCAGAAGCTGGCATGTGCACAAAGCACTGAAAGAGTGGGAAAAATCGCATCCCGGGAAACAACAAATATTAGATGCCGGCTCGGGCTTTGGCCAGTATGTTTATTACATGGCATCCCGCAACGCCGGCTGGAACATTAAAGGGGTGGACGTGAAACCCGAACAGGTGGACGATTGTAATAGCTTTTTCCATAAGGTGGGTTTAACCAATGCCCATTTTGAGTTGGGTGACTTAACCAAACTCAGCGAAACCGAAAAATACGACCTCGTGCTTAGCGTGGATGTGATGGAACATATCGAAGAAGATGTGTTGGTATTTAAAAACTTTTACAAGGCATTAAAACCCGGTGGAACCTTGCTGGTTTCAACCCCTTCCGATCAGGGAGGCTCCGATTCGCATCACGACCACGATCATGACCACGACGATGCAGGTGGCGAGCACTCTTTTATTGATGAGCATGTCCGCGACGGGTATGGCGTACAGGAAATTGCCGACAAGATGAAATCGGCCGGTTTTTCAAAAACCGAAGTTCGCTATCAGTATGGAACCCCCGGTAAAATTGCCTGGAAGCTTAGCATGAAATACCCCATTGTAATGCTCAATGCTTCTTACATCTTCTTTATCATTCTTCCATTTTACTACCTGCTAACCATGCCTTTTGTTTTGGTGCTTAACTGGATGGATGTAAGCTCAATACATAAAACGGGAACGGGAGTCATTGCCAAAGCCTGGAAATAAACGGTACTGAATATTTTAGCTTAACCCTATGCGATTTTCACTTTTTATAGCCAAAAGATACCTGATTTCAAAAAAATCGCATAACCTTATTAATATTATCTCGTTTATCTCTATGGGCGGCCTCATGGTGGGTACCGCGGCGCTTATTATCGTGCTTTCGGTATTCAACGGCTTTGAAGGGGTTATCAAATCGCTTTACCGTACGGTTGACCCTGATTTGCTCATCACGGTAAAGCAGGGAAAAACATTTCACTATTCTAATTTTCCATCAACAGAAATTGTCAAGATTCCCGGCGTTTACCAACTGGTAGAGGTAGTGGAAGAAGACGCCCTGCTTAAATATAACGATAAACAACTGATTGGAAAAATCAAAGGGGTTTCTCCTAATTACAGCCAGGTAACAGCGCTCGACTCGCTGGTTGAAAACGGGCAGTTCGTGTTGCAACAGGGTAAACGGAATTTTGCGGTTACAGGTGCCGGTGTTGCCTGGTTTTTGGGTATCAACCTCCGTGATGCAAAGCAGCTGCTATCGGTGTATGTGCCCAAACGGGGAAACGCCTCTGCGTTTTCGATGGAGAGTGCGTTTAACAACCGGGTGATTCATCCGGCGGGAGTCTTTTCGATACAGCAGGAAATTGATGATAAATACGTGTTTGTCCCGTTGCGCTTTGCCCGCGATTTGATGGACTACCGCGATGAGGTTACCTCGGTGGAGGTTTATTTGAAACCAGAAGCAGATGGTAAAGAGGTGCAGAAAATAATTGCGAAAAAATTAGGTGGCAACTTTGAAGTAAAAGATCGAAATCAGCAAAATGCTACGCTATACAAAGTCATGGAGTCGGAAAAGCTGGCCATCTATTTGATTTTGGTGTTTATTCTTGTGCTGGCTTCCTTTAACATGATAGGTTCCATTTCGGTTTTGATAGTGGAAAAGAAAAAAGATATTGCTGTGTTAAAGAGCATGGGCGCCGACAAAAAAATGGTCAGCCGGATATTTTTTAACGAAGGGTTAATGATTAGTATGATAGGTACTATTGTGGGGTTGTTTATAGGGTTCGTCATTCTCTTTTTGCAGCAACAATTTGGTTTGGTTAAACTGGGTGGTGGCAATGGTGCTTTTATTATTAATGCCTATCCCGTTAACATGGTGTGGACCGATTTTGTTTACGTGTTTCTAACCGTGCAGCTCATAGGTATGGCAGCCTCGTGGTATCCCGTAAAATACCTGCTTAGAAATTTTGAAGAAATTGGACTGAAATAAAATATTGGATTGAGTTACAACCATCCCACCCGCCATGCCTCGATACAATTTACCTCCGTTATCACTGCGGTAAATCACTCGGCATGACCTTCGTTTATTTAAAGATGAATTTGAATTGAAAACGTGCGCCGGGTCATCCCGAGTGATTTTTTCTGACGTCAGGAAGAAAAAATGGTATCGAGGGGTGTGTGCGGAAGCGAATTACAACCATCTAATTTATCTCACGGTTTGCAACCGTGAGATTATGCAATGACAAAGGAAAAGCTGATGAGAGTGCCAAACCTTACTTTTCCTGTGGTAGCCCGATTTTAATAAAGATAGATGTCAGCCCCGGGCGCGGCTTTTTCTTTAATTTGGTTTTTTAACATCTCTTTTCCCTCCTCTTCAATAAACGGGTTATCACGTAAATACAACCGTTTGATGCCCGGTTTGGAAATAAGTTTCCACGGAATATCTTCCAGGTTGTTATGTTGAACATCGACCTCTTCCAATGGTAGTATAATTGATAAATCAGGAATAGAAATAAGTTGATTAAACCCGGCATCCAGGATGGTGAGGTTTGGAAGCGTGGCTAGCCAATCAGGCAAAAATTTTAGCCGATTATGATGAATGTAAAGAAATTTTAGCCGGTTAAGATTTTTCATGCTACCGGGAAGTGATTCCAGCTTGTTAAACGAAAGGTAAATCCTTTTTAAACCGGTAAGGGTCCCGATTTTTTCAGAAACGGAGTTTATTTGGTTGTAGTAAAAATCCAGTTCAATCAGTTGATTCAGGTTAAAAACCACATCGGGAATGGTGGTGAAGCGGTTCTTGTAAAAGATGATGGTTTCAAGGCTGTCCAGTTCGCCAAAAGAAACGGGGAGCGACGAGAGGTGGTTGTCGGCAAGGTTTAGCCGTTTTAATCCTGACATGATGTTTATGTTATCCGGCAGGGTGTTTAAATTGTTGCCTGCCAGTAAAACCCGTTCAACTTCAGCTAACCTCATGGTTGCACGCCTGTTAAACTTAACCCGGTTAAAATTTAAATTAACCTCGTTTAACTGTTTCAATCGCTTGATGTACCATGGAATATGACGAATGTTATTGTTGGTACATTCGAGGGTTTTAAGCTGTTTGAGCTTGCGTGTTGAACGGGGAACCCGTTTCAGGTTGCAATTATCGATAACCACGTTTTCAATGGAACTGTGTGCCGGAAAGCGGATGCTTCTGACAGGGTTGTCCGATAAAACCACGGTTTTAAGGCTGTCCGGTTTGAAAAACTTTTTATTGAATCGTTTGATATTGTTACCGGATGCATCAATTTTTCTCAACCGGTAAAAACGTGACAGATCCGGAAGCCGGGTTAATCCGAGGTTGTTCATCTTAAGCTTAGTAACACTGTCGGGATCTAAGCCGGCAAGTTTTGATAAAAACTCAGTGCGCGAATTTGTTTGTTTCTTTAACCGTTCCTGCTCCCAAATTTCAATTTGTTTCTGTTTAATCCGCAACAACGTGTCGTTATTAATTTGGTTTCTGTTTCCTTGAGCCATGGTATCTGCTGAAAAAATCAAAATCCATAGCACTACTGCCGGTATAAACTTCATGGTTAGTTTTGGTCTGTTTTGATGGTTAAAAATAGAAAAGATTTTGTTTTGTTTTTTCGACTCAGAGAATGCAGTTTAAGTGTTGGGTTTTTAAACTGCAAGAATCGTTATAATCCATTCGTTTAACTTATCAAAGCTACAAAAAAAGCCGCTTCCGTGAGGAAAGCGGCTTTTTACATAAGCTGTTTTTAAGAATCTTTATACAAGTCCTTGTGCGAGCATAGCATCAGCAACTTTAACAAAGCCACCAATGTTAGCACCTTTAAAGTAATCGATGTAATCACCTTCTTTACCCCATTTAACACAAGTTGAATGGATATCTTTCATAATTTGGTGTAATTTGGCATCAACCTCTTCGCGTGTCCAGTTGTAACGCATCGAGTTTTGGCTCATCTCTAAACCGGAAACGGCAACACCACCGGCGTTGGCAGCTTTACCGGGACCGTAAAGGATTTTAGCATCCTGATATACGGTAATGGCCTCAGGAGTTGAAGGCATGTTAGCACCTTCGGAAACAACGAAACATCCGTTGGCAATAAGTGTTTTAGCTTCGTCTTCGTTAACTTCGTTTTGGGTAGCACAAGGCATGGCCACATCACATTTAACACCCCATGGACGTTTTCCTTCGAAAAATTCAACGCCATATTTGTCAGCGTATTCTTTAATACGGCCGCGTTTTACATTTTTCAATTCTAAAACAAAGGCAAGTTTTTCAGCATCAATACCGTCGGGATCGTAGATGTAGCCCGATGAATCGGAAAGGGTAACCACTTTACCACCCATCTGGGTAACTTTTTCGGTAGCATATTGAGCAACGTTACCTGAACCTGAAACAGCAACAATTTTACCTTTGAGACTGTCACCACGGGTGTTTAGCATCTCTTCAGCAAAATAGGTAGCGCCGTAACCGGTAGCCTCGGGACGAATTAATGAACCACCCCACTCAAGACCTTTACCGGTAAGAATACCTGTAAACTCGTTGCGTAATTTTTTGTACTGGCCAAAGAGGAAACCAATTTCGCGGCCACCAACGCCAATATCACCGGCAGGTACGTCAGTGTTTGGTCCGATGTGACGGAAAAGCTCACTCATAAAGCTTTGGCAAAAACGCATTACTTCGTTGTCTGATTTTCCTTTAGGATCAAAATCGGAACCACCTTTACCACCACCCATAGGAAGGGTTGTAAGTGAGTTTTTGAAAACCTGCTCAAAAGCAAGGAATTTTAAGATACCGAGGTTTACCGTAGGATGGAAACGAAGACCCCCTTTGTAAGGACCAATGGCACTGTTCATTTCAATACGGAAACCGCGGTTGATTTGAACTTCTCCTTTATCGTTTAACCACGGAACACGAAACATAATCAATCTTTCGGGCTCAACCATTCTTTCCAAAATCTTAGCATCCTTGTATTGAGGATTCTCTTCGATAAAGGGAATTAATGATTCAACTACTTCGTGAACTGCTTGATGAAATTCAACTTCACTTGGGTTTTTGGCAATGACTTTAGCCATAAAGTCGTTTACCTTTTGTTCATAGACGTTTGACATTTTTTTATTTTTTTAGGTTCGAAAACTAAATTATTTCAGCACAATATTAACCAAAAAACAGAGGAGTTTGTTGTTACATTTATCTTATTTAGACGAATCACGTAACGATTTAAGTGATTCACGTATGGGAAGAACCAACCAAAAAACAGACCTGTCATTTTATATTAGCATATAGGTATAACGTTGTAAAAGAGCCGGGTAATTGTTGCCACTGCAAAAATATTTGGAGATTATTTGCTTGCAGACAGTGTAAAATTCCGGTTTTTGTTAAAACAGGTAATTCTGTTTTATCTTTGCCGAAAACAGGAAAAAATGGAGTTTTATCAATTAATAGAGGGAAGAGAAACCATCAGGATTTACGATGTTGAAAGAAAAATACCGGATGAAGTATTGAATAATATTTTAAATGCCGGCCGTTTGGCTCCTTCCGCTTCAAACCGCCAGCCATGGACTTTTGTTTTGGTATCTTCAGATGAAAAACTATCGGAAGTAAAAGCAACCTATCAACGGGATTGGTTTCAAAAAGCACCTTACATAGTTGTGGTGGTGGGCGACAAAAGCAAATCGTGGGTGAGGCCTAAGGATGGATATAACTCTATTGAAACCGACCTGGCTATTGCCATGGATCATATTATTCTTGCCGCTGAAAACGAAGGGGTAGGTGCCTGCTGGGTTATCGCTTTCGATTACGAAATGCTAAGCAGAGCCATTGGGCTAAATGATAACGAAGTGGTATTTTGCATGGCCGCCATGGGTTATCCCCCGAAAGGATTCCAAAAAAATGGTAACAAAAAGAGGAAGCCGCTTGATGAGGTCGTAAGAAAAATTTAGGGATTGATTTTTTTTTTGATCGTTAAAACTCAAACAATTTCTCTGTATTACTTCCGTGATAAAACGATATATTTGCTTTTCAAATAGTTAATTTATCATTTAATCCCGTTCTTATGAAAAAGCACCTCTACCTTTTATTGTTGGCTTTTATGCTCGTTTTCACCAATCATTTATTCAGTCAAAATTCATGTTGCGATTTCAGCCCGACGAGCCAGCACCCGGGCGTTAGCAGCGAAACCTTTGGTGTAACACTCGGCGATATCGATGGCGATGGTGATTTGGATGCCGCCATTGTTGATGCTTACGACGACATGGAGGTTTACCTGAATGATGGCACGGGTTCATTCACGCTTAGTCAAACGTATGGTACCTCGGAATCCTGGTTTGGAATATATCTCGTGGATGTTGACGCCGATGCCGATTTGGATATTGTGGTTTCCGGTTTTTATTCCGGGTCGGGATGTGAGGTTTGGAAAAACGATGGTGCCGGCCTCTTTTCGCTTTGGCAGGATGGTATTGCAACTTCCATTGCCATGGAAGAACTGGCAATAGGTGATATGAACGGGGATGGCTCACCCGATATTTTTGCCCCGGCCAGCAGTGGTGGCGGTAGCGAAGTTTGGTTTAACGATGGTAGTGGAACCTTTTCCAATTCAGGCCAGTCGCTGAGCGGTTCATCGTGCACCCAGGCAGTATTGGCAGATTTTGACGGTGACTTTGATTTAGATGTTTTTATTTCGAGAACCAATAGCAATGCCAACAAAGTGTGGCTGAATGATGGCACAGGAACCTTTACCAACTCAGGACAAAGTCTTGGTAACAACACATCAACCGGTGTAGATGCCGCTGATGTTGACGGCGACGGGGATGTGGATGTTGTTACTTCTAACTACCAGTCACCTTCACAAGTGTGGCTAAACGACGGGAACGCCAACTTTACCGCTGGATTTCAGATTCAGAATAACAACTATGCCAAGGCAATTGTGATGAGCGATGTTGACCATGATTGCGATATGGATGCCGTTATCGGTGCCTATGGCTCGGATGGCGTTCAGGTATGGACCAACGATGGTACCGGCACTTTTAGCAACTGTTATGCCGACAATGCCACTTATGCCCATGACATTGCGGTCGGTGATTTAAATAATGACAGGATGCCTGATATTTGGGCCGGTAATTTTAGTTCTTCGCAAGGCGACTATATCTATTTAAAAGCCACGCCAACCACTATCTACGATACGCTTACTCTTTGTCCGGGAGATAGTGTTTTTGTTGGATGCGGCTGGCGCAACAGTACCGGCGATTACCTTGAAGCACTGAATTGCGATACCCTCGTTTGGTATCATGTTTCCGAAATTATTATTGATGATACAGTTACTCAAAGTGGCGACACGCTTTTTGCTTCATCAGGTTATGCTACCTACCAATGGATTGATTGCGAAACCATGAATCCGATAGCCGGTGCCAATAATTTTTATTATGTTTCGGATACTTCGGGGTGGTTTTCCGTTGAAATTGGTTATGGAGGATGCGTTGATACCAGTGCCTGTTATCGGGTGCAAATTCCCACGGCTGATTTTATGGGATCACCAACTTCGGGTGACGGGCCATTGCTGGTAACTTTTACCGATTTATCGGTTGATAGTGTTAACACCTGGAACTGGGATTTTGGTGATGGCAATACGTCAACCCTTCAAAACCCGACGAATGAATACATGGGCTCAGGAGATTTTTCGGTTACCCTTGTAGTTTCAGGCCCCGGTGGTATCGATACCCTTACCAAAGCCAACTACATCCATGTTAATTATGTTGCTCCTACTGCCGACTTTTCCGGAACCCCCACTTCGGGAACAGTCCCTTTGGAGGTAACCTTCACCGATTTATCAACCGACAGTGTTGACACCTGGCTTTGGGAGTTTGGCGATGAAGGAATTTCAACCGCTCAATCACCTGTTTATACTTACTACCAGGCCGGTACTTACACGGTTTCGCTTACCGCTTCCGGCCCCGGTGGAAGCAACACGATGACGAAAACAGATTACATCGTAGTATCACCCGAACCTCCTGTTGCCGATTTTTCAGGAACGCCTACCGCCGGAAATGCCCCCCTCCAAGTAACATTTACCGATTTGTCATCCGGTACGGTTGACTCGTGGTTATGGGATTTTGGAAACGGAGATACCTCTTCACTACAGTCGCCTGTTTATACCTACAACTCGACAGGCACTTATACGGTTTCGCTTACCGTAACAAACTCGGCAGGCAGCAATCAGGCAATAAAAACAGATTACATCACCGTTTCGGCAGATGCTCCTGAAGCAGACTTTTCGGGAACACCAACTGTGGGTGAAGCCCCCTTGTTGGTTAGCTTTACCGACTTGTCAACAGGAAGCATTGATACCTGGAACTGGGATTTTGGAGACAACGATTCGTCAGCACTGCAAAACCCCACGCACGAATATGTTACCCCGGGAAGCTATACTGTATCGTTAACTGTTTCGGGTGCCGGTGGCAGCACTACCGAAGTTAAAACAGATTATATCCTGATTCCGGTGGGTGTTGGCGAAAACAGTGTAGAAGCCATGATGGTTTATCCGAATCCTGTCATCAAAGATTTGCACATCGTGTTTCCCGATGCCATCAACAGAACGCTATCACTAAAAAATTCAAATGGCAAGCTGATGTGGGAAAAAACCGTTTCCAAAGAAAAAGAGGTTATTCCCATGCAAACGTTTGGCAGCGGCATCTATTTTTTAAGCATTAAAACAGACAATGTTGTGGTAGGTACTATCAAGGTAATAAAAAAATAAACGAAGGTCATGCCGAGCTCGGTCCCTGATCTGTACCCTAAGCTGAACCCTGAGCGCACCCTGAGCTTGTCGAAGGGTGCCGAAATAGAAGTATTATATAGCTGGCGAGACATGTAGCAATCAGTATCCAT
>CAZKGB010000010.1:0-18056 GCA_964551935.1 uncultured Lentimicrobiaceae bacterium
AAACAATGGCAAGGTAACACCTGCCAATATCAATGTTACGCAAGGACAGAATGTGCTTATCCACCTAACCAATACCAGCCAGGATAAAACAGGCCATTATGTTTATGAAATTGCTTCATACGACAAACAGTATCGCTGGCGTCCGGGCGAAACAGCATCATTGGAATTTTTGGCCGATAAAGCCGGTAAATTCCCACTATTGCTCGATTGCGTTCACTCTCCTGAAGGTCGCCAACTGCAGGGCTATTTAACTGTTAAGTACAATGCTAAAGCCGATAACGAAAGAGTTATTGCTTTCTCAAAGAGAATTCAGAAAGACAACGAAATGCAGAAATTCCAACCTTCTGCCATCGAAATGAAAAACCTGCTACCGGGTGAAATGGAATTCCTCAATTACGGTTGTACAGCCTGTCATAAGTTCGGTAAAGATTTCAATGGCCCTGATTTGCTGATGATTGAAAAACGTCGTAGCGATGATTGGTTGAAATCGTGGATTACCAATCCAAAGAAACATTACAAAGAAACCGACATTGAGGCTATGCGTCAGAAATACAAACTGGCAATGCCCGATCAAAATGTTTCGGACGAGGATGTGGTTAAAATCATTCAATATCTGAAAGCTAAATCGGAAAAAGTGATGAAAGAGCAGATGCAATAAGGCCCTGATAAAGGTTTTATTGCCTGAGAAAAAAGTAGAGTCGGTTTAAAAAACCGTCTCTGCTTTTTTTTATCTTTGTACCCAAATAATTAATTAATATTAAAAAAATGAAAAAAGTATTCTTATTTGTCTTCTTACTGGCAGCCGGAAGTTTTATTTTAACAGGTTGTGGTGATAGTGGCAACAAAAAAAGTGGTGATACTTCTACCACTAAAGTTGAAAAAAAGGCTGAAAAAAAACAGGACAAAACCTTTACCGCCAACATCGAAAACGGTAAAGCGATTTACGGCAAAATTTGTATTGCCTGTCATATGACTGGTGTTGCAGGAGCTCCCGCATTAAAGGACAAAGCACGTTGGGAAGAGATTGCCCAAAAAGATATGAAAACATTACACCACGATGCCATTAACGGATTTACCGGCAAACACGGTGTAATGCCTCCTAAAGGTACCTGTACCGATTGCTCCGATCAGGATTTGTATGATGCTGTTGCCTATATGCTTAAAACAGCCGGTGTTAAGGCCGCACAATAGTGCTTGTTTAGCAGGACGTTTTTGTAGTAACAAAACGCATTACGAAAGGGTTGTTGTAACCAAATAAAATTAATCATGAAAAATAACAAACTTGGATATCGTACACTTGCCGGAATAGCCGGTATATTAATTATTGTACTCTACTTTTTACCTGTATGGTGGGTAGCACTTCAAAGTATCCAGTACCCTAAATCGATGTATCCTAACGGAATACGAATAAACTTTAAGTTTAATGGAGTTTACAATGGCTGTGAGGGACAAAAAGAACGTGCTGAGCTTTCCGCCTCACAAGAAGGTGCCAACTGTTTGGTTGAAATGAACGCCATCAACCATTTTATTGGTATGTACCACATTGTACAGGGTGTTAACAGCGATGAAACCCGTAAATATCCGATCTATTATGTGTTTAATACAAAAAGAGATGCACAGGGTAATGAGGTTATCAATCCTGATACAGGTAAACCTGTTGAAATGAATGTAACACCCGGAGCATTAATCTTTCTTGATAAGTTGATGCATGCTTCGCCCTACATTTTTGCTCTTTTTGTAATCATGATTATAGGCTTTATGTTTACCAAGCGTAAAACATGGTGGCTTGCTATTATTCCGGCGTTAGTACCTTTTTACTTTTTGGGAGTTTATATTTATTATCTCTATTGGTACGGCCACCATCTTTCAATGCATGGAGGTGGAGCTTTCAGAGGTATTAAACCCTTTATGCCTACTGTTTTCGGCGAAGGTAAAGTAGCTCAGTTTACTACTTCATCTTATCCTTATTACGGATTTTTTGTGGGCTTATTGGTGTTTGTTTTGTTGATTATTGCTGCTTTATTAAAGAAAAAGAGCATTAATAGCGATAAGTAAAAAAACAAAAAAAAGTAGTACAATGAAACGGATGGTTTTTTCTTCGGATAAATTTATCGTAAGGAGCAAAACCATCCGTTTTGTTTTTTTATGGTTGATTGGTTTGCTTGGCTCCTTATCAGGTTCTGCGCAACAACAAATTTCTGAATCTGACACCTTATTTGGCACCTACTACCCGATGAATGAACAAGCGGGCGGATACGATACGTTAAACCTGCAATTAATTATTGACGATGCATCCCCCGGCGATAGTATTAAGTTAAAAAGGGCGGTTTATCTGGGGCCTGTTTACATTTCAACCGACGGGTTGGTAATTGACGGACAGGGTAAAGCAATTATCGATGGGCAGAAGAAATTATCGGTTATTTTTATTAATGCCGACAGCGTTCACATAAAAAACCTGATTATTAAAAATTCAGGAGGTTCGTTTGATAAGCTGGATGCAGGTGTTAGGTTAAAAGGAAATTACAATCAGGTTGAAAATTGCCGGATTAAAGAGTGTTTGTTCGGTATTGATATTTGGCAGTGTGATTTTAATGAAATAATCCACAACGAAATATCTTCTCTTATGGAACGAAGCACTGCCATCAAAGGAGATGCCATTCGGCTTTGGTATTCCAAAAGAAATAAGATTATTGGTAATTACTGGCATAATGTTCGCGATATGGTGGTTTGGTATTCGCTCGATAACCTATTTCAGGAAAACAAAGGATCGGGAAACAGATATGGTATTCATTTTATGTATGCTCATAATAATCGTATCCAAAATAACCTGTTGCTAAATAATTCAGTGGGTGTTTTTCTTATGTACAGCGAACGTACAATAATGACAGGAAACTATATTAAAGGAAATCACATTGGCAGCGGTATGGCGCTTGGAATGAAAGAAACATCGGGCAATCAGATTTTGAACAACAAATTTATTTATTGCACCGAAGGAATTCATGTGGATGTGTCACCCTACGTTTTAGAGCAGATTAATACCATTTCCAACAACGAAATTGCTTTTTGCGGTACCGCTGTTTTCTTTCATACCAATCAGGAGGGAAACCTCTTTAAACGTAACTATTTCCATAATAACTTACTTCAGGTTTATCCCGAAGTTACTACCGCCCGTTTTAACAAATGGGATAATAATTATTGGGATGACTATCAGGGATTTGACAAAAATAACGACAACATTGGCGACCGTCCTTATAAACTATACTCCTATACTGAACACATTTGGGATTTTGACCGGAATGCAAAGTTTTTTTACGGGGCACCCATCTTGGCTATACTCGATTTCCTGGAGCGGTTGGCTCCCTTTTCCTCTCCTAAGTTTGTTTTAGAAGATAAATCCCCAATGTATCATTGGGTTGATGAATTAAATGGCAATTAAAGTGTCGACTGCCTTTTACCGACAATTTAAGCATCACCTTACCGGATTTATTTTTTTTGTCGTATATTTGCTTTACGAAAAAAAGGTTGCTCGTGCCCGGTTTTGTTTTGATGATAATTGCCATGCTTGTCATGCCCAATTACCCGGCCTTGCATTATTATATCGAAATTAACCACCCTACCTTTTTTAATAACGATCCGATGCAGGGCGGCACCGGATCCATGGTAAGCGATTTCAACTACTTAAACGCATTAATTAAACGCACTACTGATATTTCTCCGGTAAAAGTGCCTACTCCACCCAAACCCCAAAAGGAGGTAAATAACTTTGTTTACCTGGTTAACGATATTTCATTGCATCTTGAAATAACCTCCATGCCGTTTCATTACAAACCCTATTCTACGGTTTGGCATGGCCGTTTTGTCCCAACGGGAATCCCCCCTCCTAAAGCTTAGTTTTTTTTATTAACAATCAATTAGCCGTTTTTCTGATGGGTTTATAGTGTCAGGATACGATTGGTTTTGTTCGCTTTATTAAAGGAGTACTTTTTTAAGTATTCACTCGAAAAAGCGTGATAGTATAGCCATTTTCCGTATGGATTTTTTGCAGGAAAAGGGCTGATTGGTTGTTTGTTATTTATTTTAACGGATTACTTATTAAATTGATAGGTGGTTGATTTTAAATTAAACTAACTTTAGAATTGATGAAAAATAAATTTATTGTGCTATTAATAATTTTATTTCCTTTTGCGGTGCAGGCTGAAGAGCCTGATACGCTAAACATTGAGGAGATTCTTATTACGGCAAAAAAGGTTAAAAACGGAATTGAAACGCCTGTTTATGGCGAAACAATTCATTTGTTAAACCCTCACGATGGGGGAGAAATATTCAAATTTACTCCTGGATTTAGCATGGTGAAAAAGGGAAACTACGCCATGGAACCCGTTTTACGTGGATATAAATTCGATCAACTCAACATTCAGTTTGATGGTGGAGTGCATAGTACCAATGCATGTCCCAACAGGATGGATCCGGCGATTTCGCAAATTTCCATTGAAGAAATTGAAAAAATAGAGGTAATAGAAGGGCCTTACAGTGTTCGGTTCGGACCTGTTTTTGGCGGGGTTGTTAATGTGATTAGTAAACGGCCGGTAGCTAAGAATAGTCATCCGGTTTCCGGCTCTGCTGAAACCGGATTTCAAAGTAATGGCGGTAATTATTATACCAATGTGTATGCTCAAATTGTGAAAAAAAAGTGGGACTTTGCACTAAATGCCGGTTATAAAAATTATGGAAATTATAAAAGTGGTAACGGTGAAACCATAGCTTCATCTTTTAAAAGATTTGGTTACACGGCTAAACTGGGTTACAATATCAGTAAAAACCAGCGGGTTCAGTTTAATGTTCGCCAAAGTTTCGCAAAAGATGTTTTATACCCCGGATTACCTATGGATGCTGTAAAAGATAACAGCACCATCGCTTCGGTCGATTACGCGGCCGGTAATCTTTCCGAAAAGTTTTTGTCGCTCAAAGTAAAGGCTTACAGCTCATTTATCGATCATTTAATGTCGAACGAATTAAGACCCAGCTACCAGGCAACCCATGCTTTAACACCGGTAGAAGCTAAAAATTTTGGCGGCAGAGTGGAAGCAGGTATTAAAACCGGCATAAACAGCACCTTATATACGGGAGTTGATTATCAGTATATTTGGAAAGATGGCGTTAGAAATCGTGAGGTGTATAAAAATACATGTGCCGATCCTCCAATTATTTTCGACCCTCCGAAAAGCTTTGTCGATAAAGTGTGGCAGAATTCGAGCAAACAGGATATGGGCCTTTTCGCCGAAAACAGATGGCAACTTTCGGAGAGTTTTACCTGGCAGCTGGGATTACGGGTTGATTTTGTGTCGTACACCATTCAAGACCCAGAGCAGGATTTTAACGAATTATATGGTGGAAACATAAAACCTGACAGTAAAATAAGTCCGGCCGTTAACAGTATCCTAACAAAGGAGTTAGGCAACGGCTTTCGATTACAATGGGCCATTGCCATGGCACAACGCACCCCGGATCTTACCGAGCTGTTTATTAACCATCTGTCGGTTGGAATGGACGCTTACGAATATGTTGGCAACCCAAACCTGGAAGCTGAAACCAATTATCAAACGGATATAAAAATGGAAAAGAGCGGAGAGGTGTTCGATTTTTATGCCGATCTGTTTTATTCACGATTAAAGAATTACATTTCTGCAGTGGTTGACACTACCATTCCCCGTAAATTTATGCCTTGTGCATCTCCTAAGTTTACAAAAAAGTTTACCAATATTGATGACGCGTTTATGACCGGATTTGAAGCCGGCTTTGGAGTACAGTTTATGAAACACTTTAATTATAAACTCGGAGTGGCATATACTTACGCACAAAATATTGCTTTGGACGAACCGTTGCCTGAAATTCCTCCGTTTACCATCAACACGGGTTTTTCCTACTCGGTCGATAAATTTGAAGCAGTGTTGAATGCACAAATTGCAGCCGCTCAAAACAGGGTGTCCACCAGCTTTAACGAGTCAACAACACCGGGTTATACCGTGTTAAATCTGTTCCTCAGTTACTCCCCGTGGGAGTTCCTTGATATTACCGGTGCCATAACCAATATATTTGATGTTAATTACGTGGAGCACCTCAGTCGCCCGTATAAAAATATGGACTCATCCAGCTTGTATTACGAGCCGGGACAAAGTTTTAATTTAGGTATCAGGTTAAAGTTTTAGGTAAGTTAAATATGTTAAATTTGTACTGAAAACAAAATAAATAATAGTTATGGGCAAATCAGATCATGATCTTAACAGACGGCAATTTCTCAAATCGAGTGCCATTGCCGTGGGTGCACTGGCAGCGGTTGGTGCCGGTGTGGGTTATCTGCAAAAGGTAACTGCTGAAAACCGGATTAATCAGAAATTTCTTCGTCCTCCCGGAGCAATTGACGAATCAACTTTTATTTACGGATGCATAAAGTGTGGGCTTTGTGTTCAGATTTGTCCTATTCAGGCTATTAAATTGGCAGGAATAAAAGATGGCCTGGCTTATGGAACACCTTATATTGATGTTCGGGAGCAGGCTTGCGATTTTTCATGCGACTCGATGCAGTGTGTTGAAACTTGTCCGACTGCCGTTTTGTATTTCAAGCAGTTTAAAGATGAAGGTGAAAAGGCCATTGAAAAGTACGACGCCACACACGAACGTAATGCCGAATACAATCCTTTCCCGGTTCAGATACAGGCGATGAAAAGTATTGTTAGAATGGGCCTTGCCAAGGTTAAGCAAGATAGCTGTCTGGCCTTTCAGGGTAAAGGTTTTAAAGGGTCGCCTCGCGGTAGTAACTTTAAGGGAATCAACCGGTCACCTTATACCAATGATGCCAAAGCTACGCCGGTAAATGAGAAAGTGTATGACGAAAAGATATGTGATATCTGCGTTAAAGAGTGTCCCATTGGGGAAACAGCTATTGTGATGGCTGATAAAGGTGGTGGTAACCTCGTACCCGAAGTCTTGTCGGGATGTACGGGTTGCGGCGTATGTGTTATGGTATGCCCAACCGAGGAGCCAAGTATTATTGTTGAACCCCTTAAATCGTAAAAGTCATGTTTGGAAAAAATAATAAAACCCCGCTGCCTGCTAAAAAGAAAGAAGACATTCCCTATATTAAAGAGGGCATTAAGTTTAAAGATTGGAAAGCTAAAAACGGAAGCGGTCATAAGTGGCGAACCATTCGTTGGGCGGTTTTAATTGGAATTAACGTTCTTTTCGTGCTTTCGTTTATGTTCGACCTTTCGCTGCTCGAAGGTTCGTTAAGTGGCTCACGGTTGTTTGGCTTTTACCTGATGGATCCGTTTAATTCGCTTCAAATGCTGATTATATCGGCTTACACCGGGCATATTAAGTTGCTGACCATGAACTTTATTATCGGTTTTGCTACCATATTTATTTTCTATTTCCTGATGGGCGGGCGAACCTTTTGCTCGTGGATTTGCCCTTATCATTTTTTGGCCGAGTGGGGCGAAAAATTGCACAACTACCTGGTTAAAAAGAAAAAAATTAAAGAGCATACCTACAACATCTATTTGCGTTACGTTTTTTGGGCGGGGTTTTTAATCCTTGCTTTTGTTACTCATCAGCTTGTTTTTGAAGATATTAATCCCATAGGAATCCTTTCACGAGCCATGATTTACGGCCCCGGATTGGTTTTGCTGTGGATATTGGCTTTAATAACTTTTGAAATAGTTTACAGTAAGCGCTTTTGGTGTCGTTATGTTTGCCCCGTGGGTGCCACCTGGAGTATGGTTGGTAAGCTTTCACCCTTTGGCGTTAAGTTCGATTTGGATAAATGTGCTCACTGCCTGGATTGCCAAAAAGTGTGTTTGGTACCGCATGAGTTGTGGTTTGTTGAAAAGGGAAAAGCAACCAGCAAGCGACATGATGTGGGCTCCGATTGTACACGCTGTGGTTTGTGCATCGATGCCTGCCCGGGCAACGCGTTAAGTTATACAATTAAAGGATGGGATAAAATACTATGATAGAAACAGTGGTTAAAAAGCCTGTGATACGGGCTGAAGGATTGAGTAAGTCGTTTAAAAAACAGGAGGTGCTAAAAAGCCTTTCGGTCGATTTTAACGAAGGCGACCGCATAGCCTTAATAGGCCAAAATGGTGCCGGTAAAACAACCCTGATACGATGTATTTTAGGGCAGTATGTTTATGATGGAAAGCTGGAAGTTCTAAATAGAAATCCGAGAAAAGAACGAGTTACTATTTTAAAGGATGTCGGATTTGTCCCGCAAATCCCACCCCCGTTAAAAATTACGGTTAAAGAGTTGCTCTCTTTTTTTTCAAACCTTTGCCATGTTCCTGTCGATGATTTTATCGCTATCGCTGAACGGCTTGGATTAAAAATAAAAGAGAGCCTTTCCAAACCCTTCGTGGCATTGTCGGGAGGAATGAAACAAAAGCTGCTGGTATCGTTTGCTTTAGGAAAACAACCTGCCATCTTGCTTATGGATGAACCCTCGGCAAACCTCGACCCTGCTGCCCGCGAAATCTTCTTTAACTATCTCGCCGAATACAACAAGGAAGCTCTTTTAATATTGAGCAGCCATCGCATGGCAGAAATCGAGGGACTGGTTAACCGTGTGGTTGAAATGGATTTTGGTAAAATTATTTTAGACAGGGAAACACGATAGGATTATAATTATTGGATTTAAAAAAATATCAGCATATGAAAAAGCTAGTTTTAATTAGTATCATGGCAGTTGCAACCTTTATGGTTTCATGCAACCGCGAGCCGGACTACTCTCCTCGTATTATCAATTATGAACGCGATATTTGTGCGCAATGTCTGATGGGTATTGCCGATAGCTTATGGGCCGTTCAAACCATCAACACACAAGAAGATGTGTTGTGGTTTGATGATATCGGCTGTTTGGTAGAGTATATGAAAACTCCCAACTGGCAAAAATTTGTAAACAAGGCTAAAGTGCAATTTTGGGTTGGAAATAGTGAAAATGGTGGCTGGATTGATGCACAAAAAGCCTATTATAATTTTGGAAAACACACCCCCATGGGATATGGATACAGTGCCGTACCTGAACCCAACGATACCACTTTTACCTTTAATCAGGTTGTAAAACGAATTGAAGAGGGAAAAACCATGCGAGAAGAGTTTTTGCAAAAACACAAAATGATGGGCAAGGGTAAAATGCATCAATAGCACCGGATAATATTATAAGTAGTAACGATAAAAGTAAAGATACACTATGTCAGGAAAAGGATTTCTAGCCATATTAAAATTAGATCTGTTTCAAACCTTGCGAACCCGGGGCTTTTGGCTCTATAGCCTGGTATTTGGTGGATTTGTGGCTTATATGTTTATGTCGGGAATTACCGAGTCGCAGATTATTGGATTTGTCGGACTCGGCAGGTTGTTGGTAACGTTTATGCAGGTGTGTATTGTTATCATCCCCATCTATGTACTGATTACCGTGGTACGTTCCATTGTGGGCGATAAGGAAAGCAATGTAATGGAGTACATGCTTTCGTTACCGGTATCGTTTAACAGCTTTTTCTGGGGTAAACTTTTTGCCAAGTTCATTGTTATTTACACACCCCTGCTTCTTTCGTTGGTGCTTTCTATTGTTTGGGGCTCCTTTTTAAAGTTGAGTGTACCATGGGAGTTTTTTTGGTTGTATAGCGGCTTACTGGCTGCCATGGTGTTTTGTTTTCTCGGCATCGGAATGTTTATTTCGGTTTATACCCGTTCGCAGGAGCTGGCGGTAAGCAGCGCATTTGTTATATGGCTGTTGCTGGTAGCTTTTATCGATCTGCTATTGATGGGCATGATGCTGAAATTAAGAATGGACCCCGAACTGGTGATAGGATTCGGAATGTTAAACCCTCTACAGGTTTTCAGAGTGGGAGTATTGGTACTTTTCGACCCCAAGCTTACTACTATGGGACCGGTAGCCTATTATATTTTAGATACCGTTAGCCGGGCAACCTATATCGCATTTGCCATAGGTTATCCTATATTGTTGGGCTTCCTGTTTGCCTTTTTGGGAGCACGCCGGTTTAGAAGAAAAGATGTAATATAAATGTTGTTGTAAGTAATCAGATGTTATGAGATACAGTTTTATTTCCCTATTGTTTTTTACCGTTATGGCTATTTTTGGCCTCATGGGTTGTTCTTCGATAAATGAAAATGAGAGTGGTGGTGCCTCTATTGAAAGTACCGAAGCAGAAAAGGTTCCGGCAACACCTGACCCGTCGGGTTTTTTAAAGGTAGCCGAATTTGTCAGCCCGGAAAAGATGGACAGCATTATTAACATTGAAACAAAGTTAAGTAATGGCGAACTGCGTAAAAAGGGTCTTATTCCTGTTCCGCAAAATGGTGACGATTTCCGCAGAGCCATGCTCGACGGAGTATATTGGCACAATGTTTCGGTTGTTGAGGGCGATTTTCGTGGCGCAAGCTTGCGATCGGCCAAAGCCGAAGAATCTGTTTTTCAGAATAGCGATTTCCGCGTGGCCGATATTAGGTGGACTTTCTTAAATCATTCAATATTGTCCGATTGTAATTTTAGCCAGGCTAAGCTGTTTCATGTTCATGTTAATGGTGCCACCCTTAAAAATAGCGACTTTAGAGGGGCCAATATGTTTGGCATGGAAGGTCATCATGCCAACCTTGAACATTGCGACATGACCAACGCATTGATGAAAGATGCAGAATTTGTTGACGCTGATTTTACCGGTTCTCTTTTCGTTCACACCCGTTTAATCAGAGCCGTAATGACGGGCAGTAATTTCAATTACACCAATTGTACCGATGCCGATTTTAGCGGAGGAAACCTCTCCAATGCAACATTTAAACATGCCAATTGTAAGGGGGTAAACTTTCAGGGAACCGGAATGACCAATACCGACTTTTCCAATGCGAATTTGGAGGGATGTAACTTTTTTGGAGCACGATTAAAAAATGCCCATTTTGAAGGGGCAAGCAATATTCCTGAAAATGTAAAAATGCATCTTGCTGATGGCAAAGTTACTGCCAATATATTAAAACGATAACGATAATGAGAAGGAGGACAAAATCCATATTACTTTTTTTACTGATGTTTGCTACAGTTGCCATTGCTCAAAATGATTATGTTGCCGGCGATACGATATATTACGAAATAGATACGGTGAAAAGCTATCTTGCCTGGTCGTGCGATAGCCATAATGGAATGGTTCCGCTTAAAAGTGGAGAAGTAAAAGTAGTGGAAAACATAATTGTAGCAGGAAATTTTGTTGTTAAAATGGATAGTTTGAAAGATCTGGATATTGACTACACCCTGATGCGGGAAACACTACATAATACCCTGAAATCCAGCTTCTTTTTTGATGTTGCCAATTACCCCACGGCAGACTTTACGCTGGATTACGTGGAACCGTTGGGAAAAAACAGATATGCCGTTTCAGGCGATTTAAGCATTAAGGATATCGTTAATTGTATCCATTTCAAAAGCAAAATCAGATTCGATAAAAAAATATTTAGCGCCATTTCCGACACATTTGATGTTGACAGGACACAGTACGGCATTACCCTCTATTCACCCGGTGAAGCAGCTGACGATAATAGTGTTGTGGTAAGCAACGAAATCCATTTCGTAGTACATATAACAGGTAAACGAATTCCATAAAAACAGAAACCTTCCCCTAACAGCTTCCCATAAGTTAAGGTTTTATTTTCGACTTTTTTTAATAATAAAATTGGTAAGTCGGCAGGTCGATATCAGCTTGCCTGCTTCATCTTTGATGTCGATATTCCAAACATGAGTATTGCGTCCCCGGTGAAGGAGGATGGCTTCACCGATTACCCATCCCTCTTTGGCACTTTTAATATGGTTGGCGCTGAGTTGTGACCCTCGCACCTCGTACTCATCGAGATTGACCATAATAGCAGAACCTACGCTTCCCAACGTTTCGGCCAGTGCCATCGAGGCACCGCCATGCAGCAACCTTGCCGGTTGAAAAGTGCGTTCATCCACCGGCATCTTTGCCTTTAAATAACCCTGCCGGGCTTCGAGGTATTCAATGCCCAAAACCTCCATCATGGTTCCCTTGTTTATGCTGTTTAGCTTTGCTAAATCGATAGGTGTAAACTCCATATTTTAAATTATAATTTTAAAAATTTTAACCAAACCGACGTTTTACCGTTTTTATTTTTTATTTCAACTTTGCCGTTATGAAGCGCTGTAACCGCGTTTACATAGGCCAGCCCCAAGCCGGTGTTATTGTCGGAATGGTCGCCCGGTAATCCAAAAGGTTTAAATAGTTCTTTAATTTTTTGTTCGTCAATATCATCGCTGGTATTGGTAATACATACCCAGCTATAGTTTTCATCTACTCCCGTTGAGACATCAATGGTTTGCCCTTTTGAAAATTTTACGGAATTGTTTACAATCTCACCAAGAGCCTTTAGTATTCTATCATGCTCTCCATAAAACAGGGCATCCTCAAGCGTAGTGTTAAAAGTATAATCTGAATTTTCTTCCCTTTCAATGGCATCTGCCATTATCTCAGCCAGATTGATGGTTTCAGTAGAGTGCAGCTCGGTTAAGGTCTGCATCTCGGTAATCTCCAGAGCCATGTTTGACAGCCGGTTGAGCCTTTCAATCGAGATTTTCAGCATATCAATAAAATCAGCCATCTCCTCGTCTTCAATTATCTCCTCCAAAAAATAGGTAGATCCCATGATTCCGTTTATGGGTGTCCTTACTTCATGGCTAATGATTTTCAGGAAATTTGATTTGGCATCATCAAGGCCTTTTAGTTGTTCAAGAGCCTCTGAAAGTTTACGGTTTGCTTCTTCCAGCTCCAACGTCCGCTCTTTTACTTTCTGGTCGAGCACCTCGTTCATTTTTTTCAGGGTCTCCCTTTGCGACTTTAATTCCAGATGGGTTTTTACCCTTTGAAGGAGTTCGTGGTGACCGAAAGGTTTGGTAACGTAATCCTGGCCACCCACTTCAAATCCTTTAACAATATCTTCACGGGTTGATTTGGCGGTTAAAAAGATGACCGGAATATCTTGGGTCTTTTCGTTCTCACGAAGTTGCCGGCAAACTTCATAACCATCCATCCCCGGCATCATAATGTCGAGCAAAATTAAATCAGGAGAAGGGTCAGAAAAGGCCAGTTGCAGTGCTTTTTCACCGCTGATGGCCACTTTTCGGTTAAAATCTGACAGCAAGCCGTTTAACACATCTAAATTTTCAGGCGTATCGTCAACAATCAGTATGGTTTTCTTAAACAGGTTTTCCATAGTTATGGTTTTATGGTTTTAATTATTGAAGCCGCTTCATCAAAATTGTACGATTTAGCCATGCTAACACTTTGGGTAAAGGAAGGATTTTCTTTAAAATAGGGGGCTAACTTTTCAAGTTCTTCAATGGCATCGGGTTTTCCTTCCTCAAGCAACTTTGCTATTTTATGAAGGGTGGTTTTAAGCTGCTCTTTTGTTTTTTGAGAAGGAGACGCTTTTTGTTCTTCTTTTAATTTTAAAGGAATCTGTTCTATTTCAGCTATCACTTTTTTAAACTCCTCGTCGATAAGTAACATCAAATCATTATACTTTTCATCTTTTTTTATCCTGTTTTCCAGCTTAACAACAAGTTCATGTAAATTGACAGCACTGATGTTTCCGGTAACACCTTTAAAGGAGTGAACAAACTTCAATTTATCTTCTTTACTCTCTAACGAACTGAAATTATCGACAAAGTTGTGTTGGTTAATACTAAACTTTTTCAAGAGTTCGATATAGCGGTTCACATCTCCGCCAATGCGGTTAACACCCTCTTGCACCTTTAGATGGTTTAACCCCGACAACCCGGAAACAACAGTGCTCTTTTTAGCAACACTTACATTATTAACCCATTTGGCAATAACCCTTACTAGTTCCGAAGGGTCGATTGGTTTTGAAACAAAATCGTTCATACCGGCTTCTCTACACCGCTCTTTTACTCCTTGCATAACATCGGCCGAAAGGGCAACAATGGGCAAATTTTTAAAAGATGACAAACGCCTTATAATTCGGGTTGACTCATAACCATCCATCACGGGCATTTGCAAATCCATAAATACGAGGCAATATTTTGAAGGGTTCCCCGAAGATTGTACCATCTTCACCACCTCTTCACCATCGGCGGCAAACTCAACCTGTAAACCCATCGATTCAAGTAAATCGCCGGCTACTTCGCGGTTAACTTCGTTATCGTCGGCTACCAACACCTTACAGTTAATTGAGGAAACCTGTATCAGCTTCTCCTCGTTTCTTTGCCTTTTATACCTGTCGCTGACAGTGCTTTTCTCTCCAAACACAGTCATTATACCATCATAAAGCCCTGAGTAAGTAAGCGGTTTTGGTTGAAGCAGATCGATTCCAATGTTGGTCAAATCAGACTCGTTAACCGGATTTTCGTAAGCGGTAAGTAATATAACCTTGTTAATATTATCTCTGAGCTTTTTATTCTGAATTGTTTGCATCGTTTTAATGCCATCAGGTTCGGGCATGATACTATCGATTATTAATAAATCGTAATGGTGTCCCCGTTCTAACAGTTTAATAACATCGGAACCGTTGTTAACCGTATTAACCGTCAGGTTAAAGGCTTCGAGCATGGTTTTAACAATATCCAACGAAGTGTTATTATCATCGCACACCAATACGTTGATATTTAGAATGTTTTTAGGAAACTTGAACTTTTTTATATACTCGATGAAACGGGTGCTTTCGCTATCGGATTCAAATTCGGCAGTAAACCAGAAGGTGCTGCCCTTTCCTTCCTTACTCTCTATCCATATTTTGCCCTTCATCAGTTCAACCAGTCGTTTGGATATGGTAAGCCCGATTCCTGTACCTCCAAATCTTCGAGTAATAGAACCATCGGCCTGTACAAACGGTTGAAATAGTATTTTTTGTTGTGCTTTCGATAATCCTATTCCCGTATCTTTAACCGAAACCAATAGTGTTGTTTTATTTTGGGTTTGTTTTTCAATATCAACATTAACATGTATCTCACCCTCGTGCGTAAACTTAATGGCGTTGCTAACCAGGTTAACGATTATCTGCTTTAGCTTGACCGGATCGCCCATTAACGGGTAGGGAATTAAAGGAGAGTGTGAAATAATGAGTTCAAGGTTTTTATCGTGCGCGATGGAAGCACCCAAATCAAAGACTTCGGATAAAATTTCTTCAATATCAAACGGCGTTTTTTCCAGCTCAATTTTACCGGCCTCAATTTTTGAATAGTCTAAAATATCGTTGATAATAGTGAGTAAATGGTTGGCCGAGGTTATTATTTTTGTAAGATAATTGTGTAGCTGGCTGTCGTTAGTTGACTTTTGCAGCGACAGGTTTGTAAATCCGATGACCGCATTTAACGGCGTTCTGATTTCATGGCTCATTCGTGCCAAGAATTCACTTTTGGCTTTATTGGCAATTTCGGCACTTTTCTTTTCCACCCGTAAGTTTTCGTTCTGTTTAACCTCCGTTAAATCAAGAATAATAAGCGTAACAGAGGCCACCGAATTGTTTTCCATATAGGGAATAAAATGTGCCTGAACATATTTATCGGTAAAGTACGATTTTCCATGTTTACTATCGGTTATAATGTTGTAACCATCTAATACACACGGTTCACCTGCAAAAGCTTTTTCCGCTTTTTTTCTGTTATCCGGGTCTTTTATAAACGACAGCCAATGGCCAAAGTCGAATAATGATACTTTGCTTAAATTATTATTAAGCCGCTCTCTTCCAATTTTATTGTAATAAATAATTTTCCCTTCATTACTAAACTGCAACACTACCAGCGGCAAATTATCCAGTAGTTGTTTTACATTTCTCGATGCTTCTTTAAGATTTTGTTCACGTTTTTTTAAGTTTTCTTTCATGATATGAAAGTTATGAGCCAGCATGCCAAGTTCATCTTTTCGATTAATACTTATATCCTTGTCATAATCGCCATTGGCAATCTCCAGGGTAACATCGCAAAGTTCGGTAATGGGTTGTGCTATTTTTTTGGATAAGATGTAGATGAGAATAATTAAAATTAAGATGAATACAGCGGTCAGAATTATTTTAGGCAAGATACTGCGCTGAACAGCTTTGTTAATTTTTGAAGATTCAAGTATGCTGACAACAATCCAGTTGGCTTGGGGTATCGGCCCGTAAAACATCCTGTACCGAACCTTGTTGTAAGTAAAGTTTGAGTAACCAAAGTTATTGCTAAATATGGTATCCAACGCTTTGGCTAACGATTTATATTGATTGATACCGTAAAACTCATTAAGCTTTTTACCAACATGTTTCGTATTAATATCCACCACAATAGTACTGTCGGAGGAGAATACTATAACCTGGGTTTTGTCGAAGACAGATTCCGATTGATTGCTGGCACTTTTAATAATTGTGTTAAGAGTTGACACATCTATATCCATCCCAATTACTCCGGTAAACCTGTTATTAATAAACAATGGTGCCGAATAAGTAATCATTAAAATATTACCAAGGCCCTTGTCGAAATAGGGATTTGACCACTTTGTTTCAAAATAGGTAGCTGAATACTTCCACCACTCTTTTTCTTTATACGGATAGCTTTCGTAGTTTTTTTCGTTGATAACAACCCTTTTTATTGAGTCGCCTGATTTATATTTGTATAGAAAAAAGTCATGTTCCTGAGTATTATTGATATCTATTTCTTTAAGAGAGATACTGGCACCGTAAATGTGCTTGTTCGATTTTAAAACACGGGTAAGACGGTTTTCAAGGTTCTTAAGCGAGATAGTGTCAGCCTGCTCTACAGAATGGGTAATTGAGTAAACCTCATTGGAGATGGTTGAAAGCTGATTGTTTATCCGGGTAGCACATTCAAAAGTTAACAGGCTTGTTTTGTCGATTTGTTTGTCAAGGGTGTTTTTGTAAACTCCCTGGTAAACAACAAACAGGTATAGGACCCACAGAATAATAACCGGAACTATGATTAACACAAGGGTGTTTCGGACCAAAGATTGTTTACTCTTTTTCATCATAAAGGTGGTGTATTAATTTCCCCAGTTTTCACGGTCCAGGCTTCGGTATTGAATGGCCTCGGCAAGATGCTCCGGTTTTATGTTTTCTGATTTCTCCAAATCGGCAATGGTACGCGACACTTTTAGTATTCTGTCGTAAGCTCGTGCTGACAGGTCGAGTTTTTCCATGGCTGTTTTCAAAAGGCTTACGCTTTGATTATTCAGCCGGCAAAATTTTTCCAAATCTTTGCGCGACATTTGGGCATTGCTGTGGAGGTTGTTATTAATAAACCGTTGCTGTTGTATTTTTCGGGCCTCAATAACCCGTTCGCGTATTACTTTGCTGGATTCGCCTTTGGGAAGTTCCGTGAGATCTTTAACCAACACGGGAATAACCTCCACGTGGAGATCAATTCTGTCCATCAGCGGGCCTGAAATACGGTTAAGGTACTTTTTTACAGCCCCCGGCGAGCAAACGCAGGCACGGGTTGGATGGTTGTAATAACCGCACGGGCATGGATTCATGGCAGCAACCAGCATAAACGATGCCGGATATTCAACACTTATTCTGGCTCTTGCAATGGTTACCACACGGTCTTCCATGGGTTGTCGCATCACCTCCAGCACCGATCGTTTAAATTCGGGAAGCTCATCCAAAAACAGTACGCCGTTTTGTGCCAGCGATATTTCACCCGGCTGAGGAAAAGTACCCCCACCAATCAATCCGGCATCGCTAATGGTATGATGAGGCGACCGAAACGGCCTTGTGGTGATTAGTGCCGTATCGCTGCCAAGAATGCCCGAAACCGAATGAATTTTGGTGGTTTCCAAGGCTTCATCCAAGGTCATGGGAGGCAGGATGGACGGGAGCCTTTTGGCCAGCATGGTTTTTCCCGAACCGGGAGGGCCAATCATGATTACATTGTGGCCACCCGCAGCAGCTATTTCCAAGGCACGCTTTATATTTTCCTGACCTTTTACATCTTCAAAGTCGAAAGGGTAATCGGTAGAGCCCCCATTAAAAAG
>CAZKGB010000011.1:0-1715 GCA_964551935.1 uncultured Lentimicrobiaceae bacterium
ATCCATAATTTATTTTTTTAGAGTTTTTATATAAATTCTATTGTTATCAATTTTAATAATTTCAATTTTGGTGTTCGGGTCAATAAAGTCACCACGAGCATCGACCTCCACAAAGTTACCGTTAAATTCGGCTTTTCCTATGGGAACACAACGCGAGATGGTTTTTCCAACATCACCAACTTTTAAATGAATATGATCGACCGTGTTTACCTTGCCGTCGATGGTTGAAACCAACGCTGCCTTTTTCCATGTTTTAGAGCGAATTCCCAACCATATTGCAATTACATTTACGGCAATGGTTATCAGCAACACGGTGTTACCGGTCGATGTGCCTAACCGGGCGTAGGCTACCCAAACGCCTGCCACTATCGAGGCGAAGCCTGCTATTCCTGCGAAACCGGTACCCGGAATCACCAGTACCTCAAGCAGGAGCAGTAATATTCCAACGGCAATGAGTACAATTACAAGCCACAACATATCAGTTAATCTCTACGGTTAATTTACGATTGGTCATTTCGGTATAGATGGGTTTTAAATCATCGAACGAGCCACTCTTAACAGGGCATTTTCCTTTATAATGGGCAATCATGGTGCAGGTTTCAGCCTGCAAATAATCGTGCCCGCACACCTCAACAAGAGTTTCTATTACAAAATCGATTGAGTTTACATCATCATTCCATAAAATAAGTTTTTTAAGATCCTCATCTTGTATGCTATCATTAACATCAGGATACTTTTTTTCTTGTATTTCCACGAATATCAGATTTTAAAAACGATTCCAAAGTTACATTTCTTTTTGGTAATATACCTATTTTTGAAAACAATTTTATACTTATACTCAATTACATGGATATTTCATTTTCCGATTTTGTTAAAAGGCTTAGAATAAATCTAGGTAAACCGTTGCCCGGACTTGAAGTTCAATATCAAATGGCACCGGTAACCAAAATGGAGCAATTGGTTTACAATAACAACGACACGCCTCCCCGGCAAAGTTCGGTTTTAGCGCTGTTGTATCCCGAAGCGGAAGAGACCATGTTGGTTGTTATGAAACGAGCTGTCGACCATTCTGTTCACAGCGGTCAACTTTCGTTTCCGGGCGGACAGGCCGAGCCTTTTGATAAAGATGTTGTTGAAACCGCGCTGCGCGAAACCAATGAAGAACTTGGAATAGACAGCAGTTTGGTTCATGTTTTGGGAATGCTTACACCGGTTTATATTTCACCTTCTAATTTTAACGTTGTTCCGGTGGTAGGCTATTTAGAGAGAAAACCTCTGTTTAACCCCAATGAAGAGGTTGAAAAAGTATTTTCGATTGCCATTTCGGAATTGATGAAACCGGATGCAAAAAAGATACGGCAGGTAACAACACGTTATGTTACCGGATTGGAGGTTCCCTGCTATTTGGTAAAAGGAGAAATTCTTTGGGGTGCCACCGCCATGATGATTCGTGAGCTGCTTGAGGTGGGGAAAGAGAGATAGTTGATTTAACGAATGATTAAGTCGGTAAACCTGTTTTTATTTACATGGCGGAATTCGTTTCTCAAACACGATATTGTTCACGGTTGCAAACCGTGAACTAAATCAGGTTAATATTCATTAAATCTGCGCTCACGGTTGCAAACCGTGAACTAAATCAGAATCTATTTCTCTATTTCTCAAACGTATTTTTGTTTTTGAATGGCGCGATAACCACCCATTACAACCTCAAAACT
>CAZKGB010000011.1:1815-18024 GCA_964551935.1 uncultured Lentimicrobiaceae bacterium
AAACGTATTTTTGTTTTTGAATGGCGCGATAACCACCCATTACAACCTCAAAACTCATCTTTTCTTACCTTTGACCCCTGCAAGACAACTTTATCAACAATGCGTAAAATAAAAACAGGACTCCCGTTTATTCTGTTGCTGCTGGCACAATCGCTCGTGGCACAACAAACCGTTACCTTAACGGTTGTTGTTGACAGTATTCAAAAGCTAAAAGGAAACATTCATATTGCTGCTTACAACAGTCCGGAAGGATACAAAGCTTCCAATGCTTTTCTGGCAAAAAAAATCAAAGTTACCCACAGCAAGAGCACAATTACATTTAACCTGACGTCAAATACAAGCTATGCCGTATCTCTGTTTCAGGATATTAACGAAAACGACACTCTCGACACCAGAGGCAGTATGAAGATTCCCACCGAGCCTTTTGGTTTTTCAAATAACAGAAGAGGAACTTTTGGCCCTCCCGGCTTTAGCAAGATTTCATTTAAACTTATGTCGGACACGACCATTTACATCAACCTCATTTCTTCGCAAAAAGATTATTTTCGAAGAAAAAACTAATCGTTATTCAGCAAGACGGGTTTATTTTTTTCCGTCAGAGTCAGTAAAAACAACTTATTCTTTTTTTGTGGTAAATAATGTACTTTTGCTATCATTCAGTAAAAAACAATTTTTTTGGCAGAAAAGGAACATATCAGCGACTTCCGGTTAATGGAACAAATTCGAAAAGGAAATGTTCATGCACTTGAGTTGCTGTTTGAGCGTTATTACGAACCGCTTTGCAACTTTGCGTTTCTTTTTCTTAAAACAACCAGCCAGACGGAAGAACTGGTATCGGATGTTTTTATCAGGGTGTGGCAAAACCGCAGCCAACACACCAAAATAACGCATGTAAAAGCTTATTTATATCGGAGTGTAAAAAACGCCGTTATCTCGTTTTTGCGTAAAAACAGGTTGGATATGGATGATCTTTCCTCTTTGGAGGATGTATCAAAACACAATATCACCCCGGAAGTTCTTTTAATAAGAGAAGACCTGCAGCAGGCAGTGGGCCGTATGATAGAGGCCATGCCTCGTCAGGCCGGACTGGTATTCAGGATGCACAAAATGGACGGGTTAAGCTACAAAGAGATATCCTCAACATTAGGCCTGTCAATTAAAACCATCGAAAATCATATGGGCAAAGCACTCCGTTTTGTCAGGGATTTAAATGAAAGAAACCCTGACTATTTTTAACTATTGTTTCAGGGCGTTTAACCCGTCGAGAACTTTTTTCAGCACGGCTTTAACACTCTCATCTTTTTCCAGCATTAAAGCAGCTTTCATGTCGGGGATAGCCGCGGTATATTCGGTTTCGCCAAGATACTCTGCTGCTTTTTGACGTACTGCCGGCGAAGTATGACGTAGCAATCCCATGGACCAACGAATGGAAGGCCTTGAATAGATAGAATGTAAATTGTCGATGGCCTCAATTATTTTGCTGTCATCATCAGAAAACAGTTGCCAAAAATTTTCTTTTTCAAATTCAATAACATCCGGAGTAAAAAATTCTTCTATCGTGTAAATTTGTGGTCTGACAACATTTTTCTTATACCCCACAAGTCTTTTACCTGCCACATATCGAGCCATTCGGGGTACTATCCATCGCATACCGGGTGTTGCTTCGGGATGACCTACCGAGGCAATAATTTTGCCGTCACCATAATCGATGGTAAAAAAAGCAGGCTTTCCGGGAGTAACATTCTCGGGGTATCCTTTTTTATGCGAGATATCGCTGGTGAGTGTAGCGAGTACTTTTATGGGAGAATTTTCAGGAATATCATACATCGGGCCATCGTAATACTGAAAATAGGCTGTATCCACTTTTGTCAGTTCCGGAAAAATCTTTTTTCCAGCTTTGTTAATGGAAAAACCAATTAATGCACGGCCTCTGTCGTAATGATCGCGAATATCGGGAGCCGGAAACAGTTCCAAACTCGGGTATCCCGGTGTAGTGGAAAACAGATAGCCGCCGGCACAAATGCCTACCAGCCCTTTATGTTTTTTTGAGGCAAAGGCTTTTACTTTTTTTGCTCCCTCGAGGCCCAGGTTGTTGTACTCTTTGCTTGCACTTCCCCCCGGAAAAACCAGTACATCCAGTTTGTCGAGGGCACCATTCATAATATCTACCGCAGAAATTTTGTGGGGATAAATATCTTTGTCGATTTTTAAGGCCTCCATGGTTTCTATCACACAAACCGGACTGGCTCCGTTGCCATCAAAAACACCAACCTGTATTTTTTTTCCGGTACGTCGCTGGCTGAAAGCAGTTGCAGCCATGAGTACGGCCAACAAAATCGTGATAAAATATTTTGTTCTCATTTTATGTAAACTAAAGGTTAATATTAAACTTTTACTTTCGACAAAAGTAATTAATGAGTCAAATCAACAGCCTTGTAAATCGTTAAAAAAATAAAACTTACAATCCGAAAAGGTTGTTATATTCAGTAATAATCTGCCTGTCGGCACTATCATAATAAGCTTTAATTTTTTTTTCGTCATAACCGTTGTTTCGCATGGAGTTTAACAATTGATGTCCCTGCAAAATAAGCTTATTATCCAATGGTTTTAGTTTTTGCATGATACCTGTTCCGTCGGCATTAAGCAATGCATTAACATTGATATAGTGTTTGGCACTTTTTCCCCAGGTGTAGCAATAGGCTTTTTTCTTTAGTTCCAAAGCATCGTGGCATATTGGAGAATCTTTTAATGAATCGGAATAGGTAACAACTTCCGGCAGGTCGTTGTTTTTGGTTATCCAAACAGGAATTGCCACCGAAGCCAACGGCCAGCCAACAATCGACCACATGCTGGTTAATCTGGCATCTTCACCGGGTTTAACACCTTCTACAACACAGGAAGAGGCGCTGCCGCTACGCGGGATAAAGTCTTCGAACCAAACAAACTTTTTATTTCCTTCCGGGATGTTGGAATAGTCCCACAGGTTATCTTCGGTAAGTGAATTGTAGAGGTTACGTGATAAGCCCTGCAGAATATCTTCAACTACGATGCCATCGCTTTTTACCGCTTTATCCAATACTTTATTGGCTGTTACATATCTTATGTAACCGGCGCCGTTTTTGGGTGTTCCGCTAAACGAGTAGTTGGAGCGGACGAGATATCCCATGGGCGCTGTTGAAGGGTCGTTGGCATCAAATTTTACAACGTTAAAATTGCTAAGTTCAAAATAGGCAGCGCCTCCCTTTCCGTCGATTACACCAAAATTAGCTTCAAGCCGGGTTGGTTTAGGCATGTCGTTAAGTAATTTCTCAAAATCATCTACGGTGGCACAGGTTTGTAAAGCCCGCTTCATTATTCTGCCTTCAAGCCCCGATTGTTTAATGGTATCGTTATTTAAATTATAGCTGGCCGAATTCATAATGGCAAAGCCGGTACTGTTGTAACCTATCCAAACGCTTTTTCCGGTTTTATCCCTGGAGTTTACCAAACCCATGTACACGTATTTTCCATCGTGAAACACCATTAATTTGTTGTTGACTGACCACGTGTCGCGATGTTTCCAAAGCATGGGACGTCCGTCGCGGGTAGCTTTGCCTGATATTACTGCGGTAGTGCAGGCATAAGCACCTGAAAAAGCGAAAAAAGCTGAAATGACAAATACGATTATTTTCTTCATGGGTTTAACTAATATTTAATCAACACGTTTTATCTATTCTTATTCGGAAACCAGCCACCGTTAGAGGTGTTAATTCCATCGGCATTAGCAACGCCACCAAAGGTATATAAAGGCATATTCATCACCATTAGCTCTTTGGCGGGAATTGGAAAATGTAGCAGGGTACCGGGTTGCAACATATCGCGACGGCGCATATCGAAAAAAGCGATTCCAAAACCGGTTTGAATCAACTCGATATCACGTTCGTAAAAAATAGCTTTTAGCAAATTATTAATGTTGGTGTTCGAGCTTAACGGTGGCAACAATCCGCGTTGTGTACGGCTACCGTTGTTTACAATATTAATTGCTTCGGTAAGGTTTCCTAACCGGGCGTTGGCTTCGGCTTTTATTAAATCGTTTTCGGCAACGGAAAAGTCGGTAACTTCTCCGATACGGGTTGAAATTGCATAGGGATATCGTGTGTATTCATAATTTGAAAAGTGGTAATAACCGCGTTCCGGTTTCATATTATTTACCGAGTTGTATTTAAAATCAGTTTGTAATCTTTTATCATCCGATTGAGGTTTAGACGGGTTATGGCCATCGTCGGGAAAGCGCCAGGGGTAACGGGGGTCCATTAAGTTGATAATACGGCAATCGATGCGGGCCCATCCCGGTCGAACGGTATAAATCCGAAACCAACTGATCCAGGTGCTGTTATCCATGTAGGGTGATAACGGGCGTTGAATTCCATTGTTTGCATAATTAAGAACACGGTTCCAATCGGTTTGATCGTTTTCGGCTTTGGTGCGTGGCATATAAACCAGAAATCTGGCAGCAAACGAGTTGGCTAGCTGTGCTAACTCGGAAGAAGAATAGCTTGAGCCGTTAATCCAGTCGTCGGGAACGGTAAAATTGTTAGCATTACAAATTTCGATACATTTATCGAGCGATTTTAATGCCTCCTCGGTTCCCTCCCGATAGCCGGAAACGGGGATGTCGGTAGTATTGGTGTTTTCGTCAACGATATAAACTTTATCGTAAACCATACTTAAATATCCCATGGTAATTCCATGAACAAAGTAAGCAAAAGCCCGGGTGAGCTCGGTTTTGTCGGATCCGTTGATATCGATAACCATCCCTTTATTAATAGCCTTTAGCACGTTGGTGGTTTGGTTAAGGGTGCCGTACATATCGGAATAAAACGTTTCAAAAATATAGGCATAGGTGTACGAGGTGGTGTTGTTAAATGCAATTCGCGGCTCCATCGACAGGTGATACATACCGCTGTTGGCCCACGAGCAGGTTCCCTGGTCGGCGGCTACCCACATGGCCATTCGTGGTGAAATACTTGAGTTGGTAGCCATAAACCAGTTATAAAACGAGCTTTTGGCAATGCTGTACACATTTCCGGGGTCGGAAAATACAATGTCTTTATTGGGTTTGTTGTTATATTCAACATCCAGCTCTTTGGTACAGGAGGAAAAGCCAACCACGATAAAAAACAGTGTAACGGTAAAAATATATTTAATATTCATAATCATACAAGTTTAAAAGTTTAGAGTTAATGAACCGGTAATGACCCTGTAATTGGGATATCCAAAATTATCGACCGGATAATTGGTGAGATCGCTGCCGGAACCTACTTCCGGATCATATCCTTTATAATTGGTAAAGGTTAACAGGTTTCGTGTTTGAACGCCGATTTTAAATCCTTTTAAAAAGCGCATGTTCATATTTTTAAGCTGTGTTGCCGATAAAGAGTAGTACAGCGAAAGCTCTCTTAACTTAACAAAAGAACCATCTTCGATAAAGTAGGAGTTGATACCGGTTCCGTCGTAAAAATTGTTGTAATAATTAATGGTTTTCTTTTCCGAATTGGGTTTTCCATATTGGTCGAACACCAAATCGCGCTGGTCGCGGAAGGTGTACTGACGGGTATAATTATAAATATCGCCTCCGTTTTTCCATGAGAAAAGAAAGTACAAATCGAAATTAAATATTTTAAATGAGTTGCCCAGCGAGAGGCTGAAATCCGGATTTCCATCCCCGATTTGCACTTTATCGCCGAGGCCATCCCCATCAAGGTCGACTTTTATAGCCAATTCATCTTTGGTACTTTGGCTGCCTTTAGGAACCACGTAGCCATCTGAATTTACTTCATAATCGTCGATGGTTTTTCCTTCGGGCAGCTGTTCGGCCATTTGGTCGAGGGTTCGTACCCAATCGTAGCCGTACATAATACCAAAGGTTTCGCCGCTTTTGATGTAAAAGGCGTTTCGTGGCCCGGTAGTATATTCAGGAATTCCAATATCAATTACTTTCTGCCTGATTCTGTCGAAGTTGAGGTTAACTCTCCAACTAAAATTTTTGCGGGTAAAAAAACGACCGTTCAGGGTTGCTTCCCATACTTTGGCACCAAGCGTTCCAACATTTTGCCATTGGTTTGGGAAACCCAGATGCGATGGCAGGGGAGCCAGGGCAAAGGCATCTTTGGTAACCGATTGGGAATAGGTTCCCTCAAAGGAGAATATTTTTAAGAAATCGACATTCAAGCCAATTTCCATTTCGGTTGTTTCGGAAGGTTTAAGGTCGGCATTCCCGAGGTTTCCCGGAATCACGTTTCCGTTGGTAACATTATACGTTTCGTACTGGTACGAAAACCCCGGACGCTGGCCCGAGGAGCCTATGGAGGCCCTGATTTTTAATTCATCAATTCCGGAAATGGTAATATCCTGGCTAATTCGATATCCCAGCGAAAACCGGTAGTAGGGGTTCCAACGCACATTGGCTCCGAAAAGCGATGATGCATCGTAACGAAACAGTGCCGATATCAAATATTTATCTTTGTAGTCGGCATCAAGAATACCGAAATAATTAATGGAAACAATTTTGCCTTCATACGAATCCATACTTGCTTTAGTGGGGTCGGTGTTACCCAGTTGCGGAACACCACTGACCAAAAAATCTTTTCCCAAAACCCAGTAGTTGTCGTAAGTAGTGCTTTCAAACAGATAGCTCAGTTTTAATTTGGTGGTAAAATCGCCGAACTGCTTATTAAGGTTGGCTGTAACCTGAAAATTGTTGTTCATTTCGGCATAATTGCTTTTATACAACGAACAGCCAATGGTTTGTCCGTTTCCGGCCAGATATCCTTTCGGGGTGTAAGTATTCCAATATTTGCTTCTAAATTCGTAGGTGTATTTAGCGTCCATCGAAATCCAGTTGAAAGGGTTCCAGGTAGTAATTACATTGCCAATAAGGCTGGTACGTTTGGCCAGTTTTTCGCGGTAGTAAAGCGGATAGAGGGGGTTTTCGGCCACACTCCACGGGTCGGGTAAAATTTTGTAGGGTGTGCCGTCGTCGTTGGGAGCTTCCAAATCAACATCGGGTGAAACAAAAAGCAGATCGTTAAAAGATTTGTAGGAACCGGGATTGTTTGAGTTGGTAAAGACCATTAAGTTAGAGGTGGAGAGCTTTAGCGTTGGGGTTAAATGATAATCGAGGTTTACCCTGATATTATTTCTGGTATAACCGCCCGTTGAAAAGATAATACCGGTTTGCCGGTTACGTTCGTAAGAAACAAGGAAGTTCATTTTATCCATACTTCCTGCCACGGATAGATAGTTGTTGATATAGGTTCCGTCGTTGTAAAACTTTTTTTGATGGTCGATGATTCTGGCGTAAGGTTGGTCGGCCCAGGCGCTATCGGTAACTTTCCGGTTTCCTATCAATATGGCACCTGTTGAATCGTACAAAACACCTCGGTATTTGGTGTAATCGGAATGTTCCTCCCAATCGTCGGCCAGCTGATAAGGGTGATGGGTTGCCTGTTCGATATAGTGCGGAATTTGCTGAATTCCGTAGTCGGAACGAAAAGTAACGCTCGTTTTGGAATTCATATTTTTCCCTCTCTTGGTGGTAATTACCAATACGCCGTTTCCGGCTCTTGAGCCGTAAAGAGCAGCAGCGGCTGCCCCTTTTACCACCTCCAGCGATTCAATATCATTTACATTAATATCTGCCAGGTTGGTGTTGGTAATTACTCCGTCGAGTACTACCATGGGAGCCTGATTTCCCAAAAAGGAGGTAGAACCCCGCAATCTGATGGCTGCTCCGGAACCGGGAAGTCCACTCGCCTGTACCACGGTAACGCCGGCAACTTTACCTTGTAAAGCCTGTACGGTAGAGGGTGCAGGTGCACTGTTTAACTTTTCATCACCTACTTTAGTAACACTGATGGTAAGGTTTTTCTTTGGTGTGTTGGCAGCAACGCCGGCAACAATAACTTCATCCAGCCCAAAAGCATCTTCATGCATGGAGACGTCTATTTCGCTTTTATTCCCTATTTCAACCTCCACGGTTTGCATGCCCATGTATGAAAACTTCAGCTTTTTGGCTTTGGTGCTAACCGTTAACTGATAATGGCCATCTAAATCAGAAACTGTTCCGTTGGTTGTTCCCTTTTCAACAACAGTAGCCCCAATTATGGGCGTGTTATCAGATTGAAAGGTAACCATTCCACTGATAACACGTCCCTGATGCTGTTCGCGCATTAACGTATCACTAACAGCCGGGGTTGCGTTTTTAACCTGCGAAGTACTAATAACATAATAATCGTTTCGCAGTTTGCGATATTTTAGATCGGTATTTTTAACCAGTAAATCAAGCGCCTTCTCAATGGTAGGGCTGTTGATTATATTTTCCGATGACTCTATTTTAATATTTCCTGAAGCCTGAACATCAACCGTGATGGAAACATCAAACTGAACCTCGAGGTTATTAACAACTTTTTCGAGTGTTTTTGCTTCATTGGTTGGTTGTTGAGCCGGAAATCCAAAACCGGTTTTCGGTAATACGGTCAAAAATAAAAACAAAAAAGGGATCGTAAACGCAAGTGTAACAACTTTTGTTTTCATATTAAAATATATGGGTAAGTGAATAAATTATTTTGATTCGATATTGGTTTGAAGAATTTGTGATAAGGCATCAATTATCAGCTGTTCGTCATCGGCAGGAGCCGATCCGTAAAGCTTCCGTTTTAGCTGATTTTCATCAGTAACATTTACCTCAACACCATAGCTGTCGTCGAGAAGCTGTATTACCTCTTTAACGGTACAGTTGTTAAAATGAATTTTGTTGGTTTTCCACGAGGCATAGAGTGCCGGGTTTACCCTGTTGTGATTCAGTTGGCCTTTATTATCAACAATAATCTGCTCGCCGGGCTTGGTAATTACGTATTTATCTTTTGAAATGTTGGATTCAACTCTGACTTTTCCCTCGGTAAGAAAAACCTGCGTGTGGTTGCTCAGTTCGTTTACGGTGAACTTGGTACCAAGAACCGTAACAGATAATTTACCGGCATAAACGTTAAACGGGTGAGAGGCATCTTTTGTAACATGAAAAAAAGCTCTTCCGCTCATGCTGACTTCGCGTTGAAAGCTGCCCCAGAAATTAGTTTTATAACGTAATGTGGCATTTTTATCAAGTGTTACCTCTGTTCCGTCGGGAAGAGTAACCGCTTTAAGTTGAGCCGTGGTATTTTGATAGGTTACCGATTTTGTTTGAATGGACAAGTAAACGGCTGAACCAACCAGCAACAGTCCGACAAAAACGGCTGCTACTTTTAACCAGATAGTTAACCTGCTTTTTTGTACGCTTTTTTCACGCCGTATTGCTGCTATTAATTTCTGTTTTGATTTTTCAACATCAAACGATTTATTCTCAAAAATTCTTTGATGAAAAGCTTTTTCCCAGGCTGCAAATTCTTCAGCATGTTGTTTGCGAATTGCTTCAGCCTGTACTATTTCTTCGGCAGATGCCTCACCTGCAAAATAGTTAGCCAGTATTTTTTCGATGGGTTTATTCACAGTATTACTTTTTAATGGTTTTAACGGCAATAGAAAAATTGCTGCTACTGATACGAACGATATACAATCCTTTTTTCCAACTATCGGTATTCAGGATGATATGTTTTTCAGCGGTAACTGATCGTTTTTCAATTTCTTTGCCGACAGGGTCAAAAATTTCAATCAAAATATTTTTTTCGGTAACCGAGCTTAAGTTAAACCTTAATTCACGGGTAAATGGGTTAGGGTAAATACGCGCCTGTTGAAGAGGATTATCGTTAATCCCTACATACTTACGTTTTAAATGAGTTACCGTACTCCAGCTGTTTTGGTACCATTTTCCGTTGGTTTTAGCACGTACCCTGAATTTGTACTCTTTTTCGGGGTCAACAACCAAATGAATTGCCGTGTCAGCGGACTCATCGGAAATGGTTACCCAGTTTCCTTCGTTCACACTTTTCTGAACTTCAAAGGCTTGGGCTTCGGCCTTTTCGGGATAACTCCATTTTAAATCGAACTCAATGGAATCGGACCATATTTCAGGGACTTCTATCATTGGTTCGGGGATAATATTCATGGCTCCCCCAATTATGGAAGTATAACTTCCTGCGTCAAAACTGCCTCTTATTTTATACCATCCATTGGAAGCTCCCCACCATCCCATGTTAAGGTGGTAATAATAGGTTCCGTCTTCTTCTATTTTAAGTCCGTCGCAAACCACCGAGTGGCCACCCCCTGAATTGTTTTCAACTGCCAGTACTACCGGTTTTTTATACACCATATTGCTATCGAGTAACGACCAGAAAGAGGATGAACTTCTGGAGCGATAGAGTGCTGTAAACCTAAAATGTTGTGCCAGCGCACCGGGAATCCTGTTTACGTTAGAGGTTGAGCCGTTGCTCTCAAAATTCATGTTTAATGCCACTGCGCAATGATATGCCACTTCACCGGCAGCTTCGCGCTGTTCGATTGTTGAATATTTGGCTCGATATCTCTCCAGTGCTAACGGCCACTGATAATTGGTATTTTCAAAGTCTGCTGAATAGGTTCCTCTGCTGCTTCCCGAGTTATCGGTATAGGTATATGTTCCCACACCTTTGGGAGGCCAGGTGTAGTGATGCAAAATGGTGGCCTGCGATATGGCAACACATCCGGCAGCATAATAATTAGGGGTAAACAGGTTGGTTACGTTAATTAAATGCCCGTCGGCATCATGGCAATTTACCTGTCCCCACATGGTGTGCACATAAGGGCCGTAAATGGTTGCCGTTTGTTTACTGACACGAGAGTTGGAGTTTCCAATGTTTGCATCCAGGTCGTTGTAGGCAATTTCTTTCAACAGTGAAAAACCGATCTCTTTTTTAAAGGTATCTTTTATCTCAAAATCATGGTCGAATGAATAGGCCAAAACCGGATTGTTAAGGTTTGTAGATGAAACTACCACAAAACCTTGTGGTTTTATCGAAAAAAGATAAACCTTTGCCGGTGCCTCTTCGGTGGTAAAAAGCTCCTGTTTACCGGATATTGAACAGGCCTTTTTTTCCTGAGATTTTAAAAATGACCCGGCAATTTGTTCCGCCCGGTTAATGCTGATGCTTTGTGCATTCAGCACATTTTGAAACCCCGTAAGGATTAAAAGAGATAAAAATATGTTTTTTACTGTATTCATTTATAAGTTTGATGATAAGAAGTTGTCTGAAAACTTTTTCAGACAACTTCTGTTGATTAATTATTCAAAAACAATTTTTCCGCTTGAGGGAGTGTTGTTGATTTTTAAAGTGTAAAAGTAAACACCGGTACTTATATTCAAATTTGATTTTGAAAGTTGAACCGAATGATTTCCGTTTGCCTGCGTTCCTAAATTCAGGTTACTAATCATTTTGCCGGTTATATCGAAAAGCTGAATTTGAACATCAGAAGTTTTGTCGAGTGTGTAGTTGATGTTTACCAGGTTTGTTGCGGGGTTTGGATATACTTTAATCCTATTTTCGGCAGCACTGTTTTCGTTGACACCCGTATTGTTTTTAAACCAGGTTAATACTTCGTCGAAAATAGTTTCGGTATTTTCTCTGGTATCGATACGAGCGGTTTCAAAAGCCCAGCTCATAACATATCCGGCACTTGATTTATTTACCAAGCCACAAGCTTTACCATAGAAAGGATAGCCGTTGGGTCCCATGTTGTACATGGCGGTAGCGTTAGGGGTAATATCAAAAGCATCGGCATACCAAAGTCCATCGGAATAAACCCAATGGATGGGAGTAAAGGTGGAAATACCGTTTCCCGAAACAGCATCCAATTGGAGCAGATTGATACCGTCATCATCTTTATGAGATTGTCCGATATAGGTTTCGATGCCCATATAATCGTAAATAAACTGTCCCGCAGTAAAACTGATGGGAGCAGTTACCACATCGTACATAAAATCGAGGCCCTGCAGCCAAACGTCACCGCCATTATCGATGTACTGAATTAAAGATTCGTTGAATTTATAATTGTTGGTATCACTAACATCCCATAAGTTGAGGTTGGCTCCGTCGTTTCCGGTGTACCAAATTACCAGTTGGTATTTACTTAAGGTAATTAAATCGGGTGCTCTTCCGGTAACTACTGTATTATAAATTTCGTAAGTATAGCCTAAATCATTAAGGGTGGTATCGAGTACCAAATAACGGTCAACGCCATTGGCATTATCGTTAACCAGCAAGATGTTATAAATACCCGGTTCAACGCCTTGGTTTGATATGGTAACCTCTGTTGAATCGGCAACACCCGAACCGTCGGCGGCAGTGGCTTTAACCCAAACCGTACCGTTTCCGATACCTGATCCGGCAGCTGTTAACAGTCCATCTCCATTGATGGTAGCATAAGCTGTTCCCGGAGTTACCGACCACAATACCGCCTTGTTTGAAGCGTTTTCGGGTAATACGTCGGCAACCATTTGAAGTGTTCCTTCGTTTTCGGTGATGGTGTTTACTTCATTTTCACCATGAACGTTAATATCGGTAACATAAACAATGGTGCCCGAGCCAAACTGGTCAAAATAATCGAGGCCTTCTTTAAAAAATTCGGTGGTGTTGGGTGTCGTGTCAATTCTTGCGGTTTCAAAAGTACAAGTAAGTACTTTTCCGTCACCTTTTTCGTTGTAAATTACAGAGTAGTAATCGTAAAAATCGTATCCTTCAGGTCCCAAACGATAAACAGGAACTGCTGATTCGGTAGCGGTAAGTGCATCAACGTACCACATATAATCGTAAGCAAATTTAACGGGGGTCATGGTAAAAATATCATTGTTGGGCATAACATCCAACTCGGCAACGCCATCTGAATAGAGGCCGTCGTCGATGTGCGACTGGGCAAAATATTGAGAAACTCCAAAATAGTCGTGCATCATGTCACCATCAACAAAATCCAGCGGGGTTACTTTATAGCGATCGTACAAAAAGTCGAGGCCCTGGAGCCAAAACATGCCGCCATCGTCAATGTATTGTTTAATGGCATCGTTGTCTGAATCGTCGCCGTTCCAAAAGTGCAGTCCGGCGCCGTCGTTACCGGTGTACCATATAACCAGGTCGAACCCCTGCATCAGGGTTAGCGATGGTGAGCTTCCTTCGGATGCTGCATCGTAAAAGGTATATTCATATCCTGCATCGGTAATGGCTTGTTTAATAACATCAACTCTGCCGGATGCATAGCCGTTGTCGTTTATCAGCAAAATGCTCAAACTGAATGCCTGAGCAGAAATCAGCATAAATACTGCTAATGCAATAAATGTAAAAAATTTCTTCATAATTTTTTTTGTATAAATGTATTAAAATATTTCTTTTTTTCTCTTATATTTAAGACGCATTAAAGCACCTGTAACCCCTACTATAAGCCTTATTTGATATATTTTCTTTTCGGGTTATTTGGGGAAGTCAATGAAATACTATTCTGTAAACAGGACAATAAAAACCGGAAAAGCAATGCTTATTACTTCTCCGGCTTTTATAACTTGTTTTATTGTTTAATAATTTTTCCTGAGAACACTCCGTTTTCCGAAGTAATTTTGTACAAATATAAGCCTCTTGTCAGAGAAGCTGTATTTATTTTAAACTCGTTTCCTGTAAACGATACCTGTTGTTGCATTACTTTTACTCCTTGCAGGTTGTAAAGTTCAAAATAGGCTTTTGAAATTTTATTAATCAGAGGCTTAATAATCAGGTAATCGGCAGCAGGATTAGGATAGATTTCAAAATCGTTATTGTTGCCGGTAAGTTCATCAACGCCGGTGGTTGTTCTGTAAAATTCAATGACTTCACGGAATAGTTCTTCGGTATTGGCACGTGTATCTATCCGGGCGGTTTCAACGGTAAATGTCATTACACTTCCGGTGTTTACCCAGGTGTCAATTCCCGTAAAATAATCGGAGAAAACATACCCGGACGGGCCCATACTATAGATGGTGTGAACTCCCGGTGCTGGTTGTAAAGCATCGGCATACCATAAGGTAGAGTAAACCCACTGCACAGGCGTAAGTGTACAAATACCATTGTTTTGAACGGCATCCATTTCGGGCAAGCCGAGGCCGCCGTCATCGGCATACGATTGAGCATGATACTCTTCAATGCCCATATAGTCGTAAATAAACTGTCCGGGTGAGAACACGTCGGGAGCGCTGCCAACAATATCATAAAGAAAATCCAGACCCTGAAGCCATACATGGCCACCGTTATTCACAAAATTAATCAGCGGTGCGTTAAATTTAATATCGGAGCTGTCGCTAACATCCCAAAGGTAGAGGTCAACGCCATCGTTTCCGGTGTACCAAATCACCATATCATAGTTTTCGAGCAGTGCCGAATCGGGATAAACACCTGTTTCAACCGTGTTGTAAACGTCGTAAGTATATCCAAGGTTCATAAGCACGGTATCAAGTTCCAGATAGCGATCGGCATCATTGTCGTTGTCGTTAACCAGCAAAATGGTAAAGCCTGTTCCAGCCCCTTGATTTGAGATGGTAACCATCATGGAATCGGCAACACCTGAGCCGTCGGCTGCCGTTGCTTTCGCCCAAACTGTTCCGTTTCCGGCAGGGGTTCCGGTTGCCTGTAGCAACCCTTCTTCGGTAATAGTTGCGGTGGCGGTTCCGTCAACCACACTCCATATAACGTTATTGTTTGGAGCATACATGGGAAACAAATCGGCTTCCATCTGTAGCGTTCCTCCGTCTTCCGTAATGGTTACATCACCGTTTTCGCTGTAAACGTTGATGCTGTCGGCATAGATATCGTTGTTTAAATAATACTCAAAATAGGAGAGGCCCTGATTGATCAGGGTATCCGTGTTATCCTGTGTATCAATTCGTGCAGTTTCAACGGAAAAACTCATCAGGATACCTTTTTTTGTGGCAGTACCATCGTATTTATAAAGGCCGCAGTAATAATCGCTAAACAGGTAGCTGTCGGGTCCCATCCAATAGCTTCCGCGTGCCTGGTCGGTTTTAGCCAGGGCATCGGCATACCAGAGCTCTGAATAGGTCCAAAATACAGGACTTAAGTCAAATATTCCATTGTTAACAACGGTATCCATTTCAGGCAATCCGTTTCCTCCGTCATCGGCATGCGACTGGGCATGATACTCGGCAATACCCATGTAATCATAAATAAACTGACCCTCCTGAAAAACGGTGGGGGCCGAAGCAACATCATAAAGATAATCCAGTCCCTGCAGCCAGACAATGCCCCCGTTGTCGATATACTGTTTTAAGGGTGCATTAAAGGTAAAGTCAGAAGAATCGGAGGTATCCCAAAGGTAGAGGTCAACGCCATCGTTTCCGGTGTACCAAATGACCGCAGAGTTGCGTGCCAGCGTGGCTGAATCGGGATAGGTTCCGGTAGTTGTCGTGTTATAAACCGTGTAGTTATAACCAAGATTGGTGAGTGAAGTTTCAATTTTTTCGTATCTGGCAGAATCGTTGTCGTTATCGTTAACAAGCAACACATTAAAGCCGTTTCCACTACCTTGATTGATAATAGTAACCATCATCGAGTCGGCAACACCGGATCCGTCAACGGCAGTTGCTTTAGCCCAAACGGTTCCGTTGCCAGCTGCTGTTCCGGTTGCCTGTAACAGGCCGTCACCGGTAATAGTAGCGGTAGCAGTTCCGTCAACCACACTCCAGTCGACATCGTTGTCGGGAGCAAAAAGCGGGAATACATCGGCTTCCATTTGCAGGGTTCCTCCGTTAACGTTTATCATATTGCTTCCGTTTTGGCTATAAACATTAATGCTATCGACAAAAATATCGTTGTTTAAATAGTACTCAAAATAGGAAAGTCCCTGGTTGATTAACGTATCGGTATTGGCCTGATTATCGATTCGTGCGGTTTCAACGGCAAAATTCATTACAATACCCTGCTTGGCAGCCGGGCCGGCATAGTTGTATATACCACTGTAAAAGTCGCTAAAAGTGTAGGAATCGGGCCCCATCCAATAGCTTCCGCGGGCATGGTCGGTTTTAGCCAAAGCATCGGCGTACCAAAGTTCGGAATAGGTCCAAAATACAGGGCTTAAGCCAAATATTCCATTGTTCACTACGGTATCCATCTCGGGTAACCCGTTTCCACCGTCATCGGCATGCGACTGGGCATGATACTCGGCAATCCCCATGTAGTCGTAAACAAACTGACCCAGTGTAAACGAATCGGGTGCCAGACCGTAAAC
>CAZKGB010000012.1:0-16963 GCA_964551935.1 uncultured Lentimicrobiaceae bacterium
CCCCGTGTTGGTTCAAAGTATGACCAACACTCCAACCGCTGACGTTGAAGCCACAGTTTCACAAATAAAGCAATTGGTTTCGGCAGGTTGCGATATTGTACGCGTAACCGTTCCCACTATAAAAGAGGTTGAATGTTTCAAAATCATTAAAAAACAACTTCAGGTACAAAATATTAATGTTCCGTTGGTGGCTGATGTACATTACTCACCAAAAGTAGCCGAACAAGTTGCCGTTGTGGCTGATAAGGTGCGTATTAATCCCGGAAATTATTTAACTGATAAAACTAAAGAGCGTTACTCTGATAACGATTTTATTGCCGCTCGGCAGCAGATAGCCGAAAACATCCAACCTCTTGTCAGTATCTGCAAAAAACACAAAACAGCTATTCGTGTTGGTGTAAATCTTGGCTCTCTTTCCAAACGAATTCTTTACCGTTATGGAAATACTGCCAAAGGAATGGTAGAGTCTGCTTTGGAGTTTATCGGAATTTTGCTTGATTCCGATTTTCATCAATTTACCCTGTCGTTAAAAGCCAGTAACGTGCGCATTATGCAGGAGGCAAACGTGATGCTGGTGAAAGAGATGGTTAAAAAGAACATCTACTTTCCACTTCACCTGGGTGTTACCGAAGCCGGTTCGGGAATGGATGCCAGAATTAAATCGGCCGCGGGAATTGGGGCCCTTCTTCAATATGGTATTGGCAATACCATCAGGGTTTCATTAACCGAAAACCCTGAAGCCGAAATTCCGGTGGCAAAAAAACTATTGAAATTTGTAAATAACAAAGGTGTTTCGATAAGTGAAATTAACACACTTCATTTTCATGCGGTTCCTATTTCTCCGAAGCTGTCAAATCAAAGTGGGCCATTAGTTATTGCCGATCAGGCAGACAGTCGTGCAGATTACAGTATTCAAAACGGTAAACTCGTTAGTACAAAAGAGAATAATGTAATCGATCCAAAAGATCTAAACATTTTTACCATTGAAAACAGTGAGGCCGATTTTGAAGATTTTATTTTAAATACAACAACATCTTTTGCCACTGCATTTTTGAAACATCAGCCGCAGGCTTTTTACTTAAAAAACAATCATTACAGCTCTTCTTTTTTAACAAAATGCACTTTCGATATTTTACAGGGCTTAGGTCTCCGCTATTCAAAAACCGAATACATTGCTTGTCCTTCCTGCGGCAGAACCCGGTTTAATATTATGGAGCAGCTAAAGCGTGTTAAGGAAAAAACATCCCGGTTTAAAGGATTAAAAATAGCCGTTATGGGCTGTATGGTAAATGGCCCGGGCGAAATGGCTGATGCTGATTACGGGTTTGTGGGTTCGGGAGAGGGGAAAATAACGCTCTACAGAGCAGGTAAAGTAGCCATAAAACAGATTCCCGAAGCAGAGGCCGTTGAAGCTTTGCTGGAGCTAATAAGATCAAACCATCAACCCTAAAGATTTTTCACAAAACACCTTCTGCGTTTGTGCTGAATGTGTTCGTAGCTTTTCCAGTGAGTAATTCCTTTTTTGTTGGTTTCAAACATGCCGGTTGTTTCTACAAACTTGATATTATGTTTGTTAATGACCCCAAGTAACTCGTTGATAAGCAGTGCCGGCAAGCCAAGTTTTTGGTAATTGGGATCAACACCGGTAAGCAGCAAATCCATCACTTCGGGATGCTTCATCGATTTAAGCAGATGCACAAAACCAAAAGGAAATAGTTTACCCTTAGCTTTTTGCATGCCTTCCGAAAGGCTGGGCATTCCCACAATAAAAGCGACAATTTTCCCCTCCTTTTTAAGCACTACCACATATTCAGGATTTAGCACCTTAAAATATTTATCGGCATAGTAGTTTATAAGTTTCTGCGAAAAAGGAGCAACATAAGGTAACTCGTCAAAAGCTTTATTGAGTAAACCAAAAACATCGCGCATAACGGCTTTCAGGTCGTTTTTTGTTTTAAACCGAAGCACCTCCAGGTTGTTTCGTTCTTTAATGATTTTAGCAAGACGGATGACTTTTTCAGGAATTTCATCCCACATCTTTAACCTGAATTCCACCCAGTCAATTTCTTTACCATAACCCAGAGCCTCAATGTGTTTTTGATAATAAGGAAAATGCATTACCGACGCGATGGATGGTAAATAATCAAACCCCTCAATCAACAATCCCTGATTATCAAAATTGGTAAAGCCAAGAGGTCCGTGGATTGCTTCCATTCCCTGTTCTTTCAACCAGTTTTCCGCCGTTTGATATAACTGTTTTGAAACCTCTTTGTTATCAATAAATTCCATCCGGCTGAATCGCCCCATTTTTTTACCAATCTTTTTATTGTAAGAGTGGTTAACAATGGCACCAATACGACCAACACATTTTTCCCCTTCCCAGGCTGTCCAAAATTTAGCATCACAAAACTCGAAAGCGGGATTGGTTTTTGGGTTTAATGCCTTTTTTTCATCTGCTTTTATGGGAGGAACCCAAAAAGGGTGATCTTTATAAAGTTCAAATTGAAAATCGACAAACTGCTTAATATCTTTTGATGTAACTACCTCTTTGATTGTGACCATCGTAATATGTGTAATATGTTATTTGGCAAAGATAGAATAACCTGTGATTCATAAATCGAAATCGTTCTAAATATCCGTGTTCAAAATAATAAACTTTAAATTTTAGTAGGTTTGCAGCACCCTAAAAAACAACTGTAATCGTATGGAAAAAATATTGGTAATCGGTAGTTCCGGTCAAATTGGATCAGAACTTGTACTGGCCCTTAGAAAAATATATGGCAACAACAATGTATTTGCCACCGATATTAAGCAACCCGTAAAAGAGGTTAGAGATTCCGGGCCTTTTCAAATATTAGATGTGCTTGATTATAACAACTTACTTCATTTTGTTGTGAGGTTTAAAATTACGCAAATCTATAACCTTGCTGCTGTTCTTTCGGGTAATGCTGAAAAAATCCCGCTGCAAGCCTGGGATATCAACATGAAAGCGTTGATGAATACCTGGAGGTGGCTCGCCAAAGCGATGCGAAGAAGCTATTTTGGCCCAGCTCCATTGCGGTTTTTGGCCCTACTACGCCGCGCCATAACACTCCCCAGCTAACAATTATGGAGCCCAATACGGTTTATGGTATTTCAAAACTGGCCGGCGAACGCTGGGGCGAATATTACGTTAAACGCTATGGTGTCGATTTCCGCAGTGTACGTTATCCCGGACTTATCAGCTATAAAACAGAACCCGGTGGCGGCACTACCGACTATGCTGTGGAGATATTTTTTGAAGCCATCAAAAATGGTAAATACGAAAGTTTCCTTAACGAAGATACCGCCCTTCCCATGATGTTTATGGATGATGCCATTCAAAACACCATTAAATTAATGGAAGCTGACGAAAGTAAATTATCACTGCGATCGGCTTACAATATCGCGGGTATTTCATTTACACCTAAAGAGTTGGCCGCTGAAATTAAAAAACAGATACCGGATTTTACTATCTCTTATAAACCCGATTTTCGTCAGGCCATTGCCGATAGCTGGCCTGCCAGTATCGATGACAGCATTGCACGTGAAGACTGGGGTCATGATGAAAAATATGATCTTGGCAAATTGGTTGATACCATGCTGAAAAAGGTTGCCGAAAAACTGAAAGGTTAGTTCGGTAACACAATGCTCTTTTTTTAATCTTCAAATATTTATTGAAAACGCCTAAAGTTTTTGTACCTTTATGACACGCTAATCATTCTACTCCGGCAGAGCCGGAAGAAAACATTACGGTCATGAACAAATTAGGAAAATTTACTAAAACTATCTTTGAATCTATTGCCGATGCCGGCGAAACCTTGTTGGATATTACAAAGCTTCGAGGTACACCGGTTCAGGATATTCTTGAGCTGAGCTATGATCTGGTGTCGCACAAAGGGCTGGCTACGGGTATAGCACTGGCTCGTCAAATCGTAGCCCGATACAATAAATTAAACAAAGAAGAAAGGCTCGAATATTTTCAGGGGCTCATTAAAATAACCGAGGTTGACATTCAGAAGATTAAAATTAATGCTGAAGCCCTGTATAATAACCCCGGTCCTGAAACCAGAGAAAAGCTTCATCAAAGTTTGAAAACAAAATGTCAGAAACTTTTTAGCCGAATGAATATGGCCCCCAACGGCACAAAAGCCATTGTAAAACTACGTGAAGATTTGTTGGAGTTTCTCCCGAAGCATCCCGAACTTAAACCCCTTGAGGTAGATTTAAAATTACTTCTTACGACATGGTTTAACCCGGGGTTTCTTGTTTTGCGAAAACTGGATTGGGAGACGGAAGCGTCTGTTCTTGAAAAAATTATTCGCTATGAAACCGTTCATAACATCGGAAACTGGAACGATTTAAAGCAACGATTAACAAAAAACCGGCAGTGCTTTGCTTACTTTCATCCCGCTTTGGAAGACGACCCGATAATTTTTGTTGAGGTAGCACTTACAAAAGGTATTGTCGGCTCGGTTCAGGCCATTCTTACCGATAACGACCATAACACCAAAAGAAATACCGCCATTTTTTATTCAATCAACAACTGCCAGCGTGGGTTAAAACGCATCCCTTTGGGAAACTTTTTAATTAAAATGGTTGCTACCGAAATAGCAAAGGAAAATCCCGAAATAAAAACCTTTAGTAGTTTGTCGCCGGTTACCGGATTTGCAGAGTGGTTAAAAACAGTGTTGTTATCAAACAAAAACAATCTTTTTGAAAGGGATTCTGAAATATTGAAAATGGCTTTAAATCGAGGATGGCACAAAAACCCAACCCTTGTCCGCCGGATTAAAAAACCTATGATGAAGGCCTGTTATCATTATCTTGTTAATGAAAAACAAAAGGGCCGGCCTGTCAATTCGGTAGCCCGCTTTCATTTTGGCAACGGTGCCGAATTATACCGTATTAACTGGATGGGAAACAGCTCAGAACACGGTTTGGCCGATTCGTTTGGAATAATGGTTAATTATCTTTACAATCTTAAAACCCTGGAGTTCAACCACGAAAACTATATGGTTCACGGGGGATTGGCCGTTTCAAAAAGCGTGAAAAAACTGGAAGAGTAACCCTACATAGTGCCCGGGTTAATAATTTGTTGAAGTCAAACCTGTTTATCCTATTCTCCCACTTCAATCGTTTCACCCTGCGAATGAGCGGAAAATTCCGGAGCATAAAGGCATTGGATGGATGCCAATCCTACCGGAAAAACTCCCTGTTGGGTTAAATGAACCGGATATTCCAATACATAAGTTCCTTTGTTTAGATACCGGAAGAAGTAGCCGGTGGAGGCATCTTTATTGTTACGATAATATCCCAAACCACCGCTATAATTGTAACCCGAAAGTTGTTGGGTAACTTCCATACCTGTGGCACGCACATCTTTCAGCTCTACAAATTCCATGTTGCGGTCGGAGCGGATAATTAAACGAACCACCAGTTTATCGCCCGTTGTTAACTTGTTACCCGTTATTTCTTCCAGTACCGGTCCGGCAGCCGTTAGTTTTTCCACATAGAGTTTTTTCTCAATATGCAATGGCGATTTAGCCGAAGCGCTGACCTTGTCAATATCTTCAAAATATTGCCAGTAAGCAGCTCCCCAGGTAATGTGGTTGTTGGGGTTGTTTACTTCGATAACTCCCATTTCCGGTTTAACCTCTGACGCGGACCACGACTTTTTAAAATACCCGGTTCCCGCCTCGGGATTGGAACCTTCGCCTTTTAAAACCAAAGGCTTACCACCCAGTTTAACGGAAACAGGTTGGGTTTCGGTTAATAGCGAATTTTTACCGGTCATCAGCAAAGCATAAACCGCTTCGGCAGTGGCCGATGAAGAGGCCCAGTGTTGGGTTTGTTTCTGTTTCAGCAGCCAGACTTTCATTTTGTCGATGTTTTGCGGATTGTAGTTCAGGCGGCTGAAGGCTTCGATGATCATCGCCTGCGTTTCCACCGGTGCCTGATACCAGTACCAGCCGTGTTCCGAACGCCAGTACATACCTAATTCATCGCTGTATAGCGAGCGTTCTTCCAGCGAGCGTAAAATGGCTTCCGCTTCATTACGCATGCCGTTTTCAAACATCACCACGACAATCATGGCTTGCAGGTAGTTGTTTTCTTTGAGCCAGTAACGTTTAGCCTGACCGAGATAATAATCAAAGGCTTTCTGATACCGTTTGTTCATGGCAAAATCATCCATCAACAGGGTTCGGGCATAGAGATATTGAATTTGAGCTGATCGTATTTGTTTTTTATTCAGTTTGACCTTGGGTTGCTTTTTCAGGTTTTCGTAATCCTCGTTTATTTTTTTGTCGAGGTAAGAAACCGCTCTGTTTAGCATGTTTTTAATACCGGGGTCATCCGGCGAAACAACTCCTTTATCCATCAACTTAGCCATACCCAGCACAATGGCCTGTGTGGTGTAGCGGTCATCGTTCATTCCTTTAAACCACGACCAGGCACCGGAACCAAGCTGTAGTTGCTGTAGTTTGTCCAGTGTGTTCCGTTGCTGATTTTTCAGGTTGTTCAGGTCGAACAGCAGGGCAATTCTCCGTTTTTGTTCGCTTTCGTTTTGGGCTTCCAAAACCCAGGGTGTTTCTTCCAAAACCGTATTTTTCAACTCCTGATTTTTTTGCAACGCCGATAAAAAAGCATCGGGAGAATTGATTTTCCAGCTTTCAAACACCGCTTTTATTTTGGGTGTGCTGTTAACAATCCATCCCGAAAGGGCGTTGGCGAACCAGGCTCTGAAAAGATTGGAAGCGCTTTTGGTGGTGGGTTCACTCAGGTAAGGAAGTGCCTGAATGGCATACCAGGCAGGGTTGGAGGTGAACTCCAGCGTGTAACTGAAATTTTTCAGCGTGGAAAGCGAGGCAATCTTTCCCTGATCAATCAGCTTTTTGAATTGATACTTTTTATGGCCCCGGGCATTAACGTACATGGGCAGGGTTTCGGTAACCAGTACCCGGTTGGTCAATACGGGGATTACCCGCTCTTCGCCATCGGAGAAAGTTTCGGAAGCAGCCTCAATGCGGTAAGCCATCAGGTTGATGTTGTGGGGTATGGCAATCATCCAACTGACTTTGGTGCTTTCGTGTGCTTTTAAATTCAGGATTTTTCCGGTGGCCATACGTGTTAAAAACAGATTCAGTTTTTTATTGGTAACAGGGTCGAAAAAGTTAAGGTTAACTTTTACTCTTTGTTCTTTATCCGAAAAATTGGTAACCCTTGCCGAAAACATCAGCTTATCACCTTGTCGTACAAACCTTGGTGCATTGGGCATAATCATAAGCTCTTTGTAAGCCTTAAAACTTAACTCTTTTATATCTGAACTTAAATCGGCTGTGTGCGCCAGCATCATCAATTTCCATCGCGTGAGCGCATCAGGCGTTGTAAAGCTAAAGATGACCGAACCGGTGGTGTCGGTGTGCAGTTGCGGATAGAAAAAGGCGGTTTCACGGAAGTCGGTTCTCAATACAACCGGCTGGTCAGCGGTAGTACGGTTTTGTGGAGGTAAGGGTGGTTTTACCGACTGTTCTGTAATGGGTATTATTTCTTCTCCATCGCTGTCCATATCCATTTCATTATCAACTATCATCACTTCGTTTCGTGACAACGATTTATTTCTTCCCCCTCTCACACCGGGAACGCTTCCTACCATGGAATAAATGCCATAATCATCGTTTCCATAGGGCATCCCAAACCAATTTACCTCGGGATAACGAATGGCAAACTCTTTTAAATATTCCGGCCTGATGTTGTTAATGGTAATAAACCTTGCCGTTGGAAATTGCCGGGCAGACCACCCGTTTCCATAACTGTATTGATGAAACAGATTGAAACTCCACTGGTGGCTTTTTATTTGATCCAGCGATTCATCATACATAGCAGCCAGCAACTCGGCAGCCATGCTGTCACCTTTGTAACCGCTGATTTTTACACTCCAGGTTTCCTTATTTCCCGGCGTTAAATGGTCGCGGTGGGTTTGTAACTGAATCTTCAGTTTTTTGTTGGAAAACGGAACGCTGATTCGTTCCACAAAACTGTATCTTCTATTGTTCTTTATCGAAACCAGGTTGATTCTGACTCCACCCCGCCACGCTTCCTGAATGGTGATGGGAAGGGTAATCTGCTTTTTGTTCAGCTTGATCCAACGTTTGTCAACCACCTTGTTTTTAACCGTCAGCTCGTAATAGATTCTGGTGTTTTTTCCGGCGGAAGCTATCACCAGCTGTACGGTTTCGCCCGGTTCGGCGGTGGTTTTCGACAGGTAGCTCCAAAACGGTTTTTTTATTGCCGGTTTTTTGCTTTTGGAGCTGAATATTAATGCCGTCAGACTGTCTGATGTTTTATCATCGGTTTTAAATACAAACTTGTAGTAACCGGATTTCATCGTCCGAATCATTGTTTCCGGTAAAACGGTATCGCCTTTCCACGAGAGTTTTTTCGATAAAACAAGTTTTGCAGGCCACTTTTCAGGATTGTTTTCATCTTTGTAAGCAAACCGGGAAAAATCTTTCCGGTAGGTTTCTTTGCTTATGATAAAGGTATCCGGTTCGCTCCATAAGCGGCTGATGAATATTCTGTCAGGTTGTTGCAGTGCGTAAATTTTTAATTCTCCCGAAACCGGTTGTGGTTTTCCGGCGGTGTTGGTGGCGGCAATTTTAATTTCCGGGTTGTTTTTTTTATCCAGCTCTTTGTTTGCATCAAAAGCAATCCACAAAGCACGGTTGCTGATTTTTACAGAAGTTTTACCCGAATGTACTTCGCCGGTTATGTCGGTTACATCGGTGTAGAGATTAAAGACGGAAGCCTGATTATCTTCTCCCGGAACCGCTTTGAACGTAACGGAAAAATTACCCCGATCATCGGTTTTAATTTTGCCGTTAACGATTTCGCTTTCGGGCGATGAAACCGGACGATACCAATACCAGGGCACCGGAAAATAGTTTTGGCGGGTAATGCGATAGGTAACCGTAGCTCCCGAAACAGGAGAACCGTTGTAGTAGTTTACCTTTCCGGTCAGGGTTACTTTGTCGTTGTATTTGTACGATTCCGAAATTGTATCAAACGCCACTAAAAAAGTAGGGCGCTTGTACTCTTCCACCGAAAAACGAATGCTGCCTTTGGGTGTTCGCAGTTGCCAGTTTCCGTTGAGGCTTCCGGTGGGAACAACAAACGAACCGCTGAACGAGCCAAACTCGTTGGTGGCCACTTTTAGGTTGGAAACATCTTTATAGTTGGCATTTTTTAGTATAACCGATGTTTGGTAATTTTTTAAGGTTTCAAACTTATCTCCCTCTTTTTGAACCACAATTCCTTTAAAATAAACGGTTTGTCCCGGGCGGTAAACGGAGCGGTCGGTAAAGAGATGGATGTTGATGGTTGGTTTTGGATTTCTGTGTCCGCTTCGGTATAAATAACCGGTTTCGTACAGGGTATCTGCTCCTTTTACTAGACGGACAATGGAGTTGTAGCCGTAACTTCTGTCCGAGGAAGCGTCGTTGGCAAAACCATTCTCTCCGGTAACAAATGAGCCGGCTTTTTTAATCCGGTTTTTCCCGCGTTGATAACGAAAATAATAAATATCTCCTTTTACCCCTTTTATTCCTTCGCCGGTTTTTCGGTTTAAAACTAAAAATTCGGTTTGCTCTTCGCCCGGTTTGGTGATAAAACTCAGGTTGGTAACATTAATAAGCGAAGTGCCGAGGTATTGGCTCTTTTCAAAATCTTTACCGGTGGAAGCATAAACAAAATAGCTGCCCAACGGAAGTCCGTCAATTTTAATTTCGGTAGTATGATGCAGGTAATCTTTGGTGTCGGGCAGGTTGATTTCCCAGCTTCTGATACCCGGATTAGATAAATATTTGTTTCTCTTTGCCTGTTCTATGATGTTTCTTTCCGGATCGAGCATAACCTCTTCGGTATTAACTTTTACAATTTTCAAATAGAGTTTTGTAACATTCTTAAAATCCGTTTTGGCCAAAAAGGGTTTGTTTGGTAACAATTGTTTTTCGGTTTCCAAAGCAATGGAAGGCTGCTCGATGCGGGTAATGAGATTACGGCAGTTGTTGACAAAGGGAGCCTCCGGATGAAGTTCAACCGCTTCTTTGCATAAATTACGGGCTTTTACCAACGAGTAATCAGGAAGTTGAACATTATTAATTTTGGGCGTGACAGCTGCCTCCCCCAATTCATAATTTTCGGCCAAACGCAAGGCAATGCGTACCGAAACATCGTTGGATTTATATTTTTGATACAACGCTTCCAATAATTCTCGTTGCTTTTTGGTATCAACCGTAAACTTACCGGAGATAAATTCAATTCTTGCCAAATCCAAATCAACCAGCACATCCGGAATGCTGTCGTTGAGGTGAAATTTTATAAGATACTGGTAAATTCTTAATACCTGACGGGTGCTGTTGGTTGGTTCAATATTGAGTTTTACAAATTGTTCGGCGGGAACCAAAAGGGAATCGGAAGCCGTTACGGAAATCCGTCCGAAGTCAAAAGTTCTAAAATCATTACCTGAAAAATAACTGATTGCCCGTGTTGCCAGTAAATCATATAGCGTTGGACGGTATTTGTATGAATTGCTGTCGGCAAGTTTTATGATGGCATCATACGCTTTAAGAGAGATACTTTTTAGCGCCTCTTCCGGCTCCAGTGACCTTAAATAGTACTTCTCAATTATTTTATTAAACTGTACGGCATCCCAGGTTGAAATATCGTTACCCGGTTCGGTAAGTTGCTCACGCTGTAGTATCTTATAACGGTTGTTGGAAAAATATTGATGGTACAGCTCTGCCGTTAAAGAGTAAAGAACCTGCTTCTCGGGTGTATCGGCACTTTCTGTTTCCTGTTCAAAGGTTTTAATGGATTTTACCCAATAATCCTCTTCGAAACTACTGATAAGGCCTGTTTTAAAAAGCAACGCTTTTATCACTTGCGGATTATTATTCTCTTTTTTGGCTACTGTATAAATTTCATCAACTACTTTAATAGCCGATTTGGGCAGCCCTTTCTTTTGGTAATTTTCTACTTTTTTCCAAAGCTTATTAAAACCGTTATCCGAAGGATAAAAGGCTGTTAAAACAATAGTTAGTATAATTAACAAGGATAGGAGAGCTGGTTTTTTCATCTTTTTGATTTTGGTGATTTATTACACTAATATACTTTTATAGGTTAATAAAATGTTAAGCCGACAGTACGTCATTGTAGCTTCCCTTTACAAAACGAAAGAATAAAGTTAAAAGTATAAATCTGGTTTTTACAATTAATATGCCGAAAAGTGTACAACAGTAAAAAACGGAAAAAAAGAAACAATGATAAGGGGTAAATACTTCCGTCTAATTTGTTGTTGAATTAAGCAAATCGGGGACAAGCGCAAAAAACATTATTTTTGACTCTTAAAATTAGCCCATGCCAAAACTATCGGTAGTCATTATTACTTTAAACGAAGAGAGAAACCTGGATCGTTGCCTGAACTCGGTTAAGACGATTGCTGATGAAATTGTGGTAGTTGATTCATTTTCAACCGATAAAACCAAAGAAATTGCCCTGCGACATAAAGCAGTTTTTGTAGAACACCCTTTTGATGATTATGTAACCCAGCATCAATTCGCCGACCGGCAAGCTCAATACGATTTAATTTTTTCGATTGATGCCGACGAAGTGGTTTCGCCTGATTTGGAAAAATCGATTTTAAAAGCGAAAAAAAACCCTGAATATGATGGCTTTTGGGTAAATCGCCTTACCAATTACTGCGGAAACTGGATTCATCACTCCGGGTGGTATCCCGACAGGAAACTCCGGCTCTATAACCGCACCAAAGGCAGTTGGCAGGGGGTTATTGTCCACGAAAGCTTTCAACTAAATCCGGGTTCAACCGAGGGCCGTCTGAAAGGCGACTTATGGCATTACAGTTATTACACCGTTGAACAGCATCGGCAGCGGCTTGAAAAATACAGCACCATGAGCGCCAAAGCCTATTTTGCTCAGGGAAAAAAAGCACCCGTTTTAAAAATCTGGTTGAGTCCGGTGGTTAAATTTATCCGCGATTATTTTATCAATCTGGGCTTTTTAGATGGTAAAGCAGGCTTTACTGTTTGTTGGATTTCGGCTTCCGGCACCCAAAAGAAATATCAAAAATTAAGAGAGCTTAATAAAACAAAATAACAGTAATATTTTGAAACAAAATAAATGGTACATAGTTGTTAACCCCAAAGCGGGCAGTGATAAATGTCAAGAAGACTGGCCCGAAATTAAAAAGCTTCTGGAAGAAAAAGGTTTTGATTTTGAGTTTGTCGTAACCGAGCACCAGCGCCATGCCATCGAGTTGGTACAAAACGCTGTTGAAAAGGGATTTCGAAATTTTATTTCGGTAGGTGGCGATGGTACTTTAAACGAGGTTATCAACGGCATCTTTTTAAAACATCAAAAATTGTTGCCTGAAATAAAACTCGGGGTGGTAACCGTTGGAACCGGAAACGATTGGGGTAGAACCCACCACATGCCGGCAGAGTACTCTAAAATGGTTGATGTAATAAAAAAGGGTCATCTTTTTGGCCATGATATAGGTAAAGCCAAATACCGCTTTGACCATGAAGACGCGAATCGTTATTTCATCAATATTGCGGGAATGGGATTTGATGCCATGGTGGCTAAAAAAGTTAATGTCATGAAAGAGAAAGGATATCGGGGCTTGTTTGTTTATATGTATAGCTTGTTATCAAGTCTTATTCGTTTTAAACCCACGCGGTTAATTATCTATTCCGATGGAGAGATGATCTATTCCGACAGCACCTTTTTGGCAAGTATTGGTATATGCCGCTATAATGGCGGAGGCATGATGCTGTTGCCCGATGCCGTTCCAAACGATGGGTTGTTCGACCTTACCATCATCCGGAAAGTGTCAAGGTTAAAAGTGATGGCCAACATTAAAAATGTTTTTGACGGCTCTTTTGTAAAAATAAAAGAGGTGGAAAGATTTCAGGGTAAAAGTTTCACGGTCATTTCAGAACCTCCCCATGCCTTAAATCTGGAAACCGATGGTGAATCGCTGGGTAATGCGCCGTTAGATTTTGAAGTAATACCCCGGGCCATTAACATGATTGTTCCGGAATCTGCAACATAACAAAACAAGAAATAATAGTTGAATGACCGATCAAGAAAAAAAAATCCTTGCCGAGTATCTTCCACAAGCTGCCGTTAAACCGGTAGCCAATTTAATTGTCAGGTACAAAATCCATTTTCGTATTGCCCGCAGCCGTAGTACTAAGCTGGGCGATTACCGTCCACCGGTTAACCAACCTCATCATAAAATTTCGGTTAACCACGACCTGAACCCATACGCGTTCCTTATCACCTTTATTCACGAAGTGGCGCATTTAATCGTTTTTAAAAAGTACAAAACAAAAGTTTCTGCACCCCATGGCCGTGAATGGAAACAAGAGTACCGGCTATTGATGCAAAAGTTTATCGACCGGGGTGTTTTCCCTAAAGAGGTAGAAAATGAGCTGATTAAAAGTATTGTCAACAGCAAGGCCACCAGTAGCTCCGAAGTTGAGCTGACAAGAGTGTTGAGGCAGTATGACAAATACAAAACAGAGGGCGTAGTCCATCTGGAAGATATCCCCGAAGGAAGCTTTTTTGTTATTCGAACAGGTCGCCGGTTTCAAAAAGGTGCCAGGCGACGGGTACGATATATGTGTCAAAACATCGATAACAAGCGGTGGTATCTGTTTCATCCTTTGACAGAGGTTAAAGTAATTGATAATTAGTTTTACCTGAATTAGTAACAATTCTTAAGATATTTTAAGAATTAAAGCCAACTGTTTCAGTCTGTTTTACCATAACTATCGTAGTTTATTTTATCTTTGACTCGCGAAAAAAACAAGCCATTTAATGGCCCTAAAAATATCTTTTATGAATTCCAATCATTATACCGTTATTATGGCCGGTGGCGTTGGTGCCCGTTTTTGGCCCATGAGTAAAACCAGTCGCCCCAAACAGTTTATCGATATTCTTGGCGTTGGTAAAACATTAATACGTTTAACCTTTGAGCGCTTTAACAAAATTTGCCCTATCGAGAATATTTACGTTGTTACCAACGAAATTTATAAAGATTTGGTGCTGGAACAGCTTCCTGAACTTACCGAAAAACAGGTGCTTCTTGAACCGGCTCGCCGAAATACCGCCCCCTGCATTGCTTACGCCAATTACAAAATAAAAGAAGATAATCCGGATGCCATCGTGGTGGTAGCCCCTTCCGACCATATTATTTTAAAAGAAGATGAGTTTGTTCGCGATATTGAGATTGCCATGGAGGCTGCCGCCAATAACGATTGGTTGCTAACGCTCGGAATAAAACCCGGACGGCCCGATACCGGTTATGGCTACATTCAGTTTGAAGAAGAGAAAATTTATGCCGAAACCGACAGGCTTAGAAAAGTAAAAACCTTTACCGAAAAACCCAACCTCGAAATTGCCAAAACCTTTTTGGAAAGCGGTGATTTTCTTTGGAACTCCGGCATCTTTGTCTGGTCGTTAAAAAGTATTATGAAAGCTTTTGAGTCGCATCTTGCCGAAGTGGACAATCTGTTTAAAAACGGCATTGGAAAATATAACACCAGCGCCGAACCGGGTTTTATTTCCGAAACCTATTCGGTTTGTACCAACATATCTATTGATTACGGTGTAATGGAAAAAGCCGACAATGTTTTTGTGCTTTCGGTCGATTTTGGCTGGTCCGATTTAGGAACATGGGGCTCGCTCTATACCATTCAGGAAAAAGAGGAAAACGGAAATGCGGTGGTAGGCGATAACGTGATGCTTTACAACACCGAAAATTGCATCGTTCACATGCCCAAAGATAAACTGGTTGTTTTACAAGGCCTCAACGATTACATCGTGGTTGAAGAGGACAATACCCTGCTGGTTTGTCGAAAAGTTGACGAACAGCAAATCCGTCAGTTTGTAAATGATGTTAAAATTGAAAAAGGCGAAAATTTTGTTTAATAAAAAATGTTTTAACCGGCTTATTCGAAGCCAATCTGTAAAAATCAAATTAAGTTTTATATGAAAAAAGTTATTGTTATATCTTTTGCGTTTGTTTTGGGATTTCTTCCCCAACTACGCGCTGACGAAGGGATGTGGATTCCGTCGCTTATTAGTAAAAACATGGCAGTTATGCAAAAGCTGGGCTGCCAGCTAACAGCTGAAGAAATCTACAGCAACACCGATCCCAGTATTAAAGATGCCATTATTATTTTTGGCGGAGGCTGTACCGGCGAAATTGTTTCACCCGAAGGGCTTATCTTTACCAACCACCATTGTGGCTTTGGTTCTATCCAAAAAGTTTCTACCGTTGAACACGATTACCTGAGAGATGGTTTTTGGGCTTACAGTAAAGACAAAGAGATTCCGATTGAGGGGCTTACGGTTAAATTTTTGGTTTATATGAAAGATGTTACCAAAGATGCTCTCACAGGTGTTACCGGCGATATGGATGAAGAAGCACGAGCAAAACAAATTGAAACAAACATCGAAAAAATTAAAAAAGAGGCTTCAAAAGACAACAATTATAGGGTGGTTGTAAAACCAATTTTCGGAGGCAATCAGTATTACATTTACGTTTATAATGTTTACAAAGACATTCGTTTGGTTGGAACTCCCCCGGCTTCCATCGGTAAATTTGGTGGCGATACCGATAACTGGATGTGGCCCCGTCATACCGGTGATTTCTCTATTTTCAGGGTTTACACCGCTCCCGACGGCTCGCCGGCAGAATATTCAGCGGATAACATACCCATGAAATCCAAACACTACCTACCCATCAATATCTCTCCAAAGAAAAAAGGCGAGTTCACCATGATTATGGGTAATCCGGGTGGCACCGACCGTTTTCTCTCTTCGTGGGGGGTTGAAAATGCCATCGATTATTATAACCCTACCATCGTTGAAATTCGCGATATGAAGTTGAAACTAATGAAAGAGCAAATGGATGCCGACCCGAAAGTAAAACTTCAATATGCTACAAAATATGCCCATACGGCAAACTATTGGAAATATTTCATCGGTCAAACCAAAGCCTTAAAACGTTTAAAAGTTAAACAGGAAAAAGAGCAGCTGGAAGCTGAATTTTCAAATTGGCTGAATCAACACCCCGATAAAAAGGAAAAATATGGTGAGGCGTTACCCGATTTAAAAGCCGCTTACGATGGAATTAATCAATATACGGTTGCTCAAAACTATTTTTATGAAGCCATTTATCGTGGGCCTGAAATACTTGGATACACCTTCAGTTTTAACCACCTGAAGAAGCAGTTGGAAGATAAAGAAACCTCAAAAGAGGATTTAGATGCTACCATTAATTCGTTGAAAGCAGAAATTGACGAGCATTTCAAAGATTATAATGTTACCATCGATCGCAACACTTTTGCTGCCATGATGGAGATGTATTACAATAAGGTTCCAAAAGACCAACAGCCTGAATATTTAGCGCAAATGCACAAAAAGTTTAAAGGCGACTGGAATAAGTTTGCGAATTATGTCTATTCAAAATCAATTTTTGCCGATGCTCAAAAACTAAAGGCTTTTTTAAACAAGCCCAAAGTGAAAACCATTGAAAAAGACCCCGCCTTTGTAACCTGGAATAAATTTATGGAATCGTATCGTGCATTGCGGGAACAAGCATCACCTTTTAATGAGCAAAAAGCCCGTGGCCACCGCCTCTTTATTGCAGGTATTATGGATATGAATCCCGATAAAAACTATGCTCCCGATGCCAACTTTACCATGCGTGTTACGTACGGAACCGTGGAGGATTACTACCCTGCCGATGCCGTTCATTACGATTACACCACCCATCTGTTTGGTGTCATGCAAAAAGAAGATTCTGCCAACCCCGAGTTTGTTGTATCGGCCAAATTTAAAGAGCTTTTTAAAG
>CAZKGB010000013.1:0-16947 GCA_964551935.1 uncultured Lentimicrobiaceae bacterium
GTATAAAGATACGGATGAGCAGCTAATAGGTCTTTTCTACTCCGATATGAGCGAAAGCGAAAAAAAGGCTGCCGCCAAAAGCATTGAAGAAAACGCTCCGGTTATAATAGGGTGGCCGCCGGATGACGTAAAATGTACCGAAGACATCAACCTGTTTCGGGGAATCGATTACGTAAATGTTTACGGGCCAATCAATAAATATGTGGGGCCTTACCCCCGATTACGATACAAGGTTTTGACGGAGGACGGATTTTTTTCCACTTTTAATGAGGCAAAAAAGCATTGTAAACAGCCTGACAGGAAAAGACGGCACGGAAAAACAGGTTATTTGTGTACTAAGGAGCGTATTATAAAAATCTGTCCTGATAATTATAATCCTGATGCAGGTGCAAAATCGTTGTTTTGCGGCGAAGGAGACGAAAACGATAACAACAGGGGCGACCAGGTTGTTTACGAGATTTCTGCCCCGGGATATGTTTCCCGGACAGGAGCCCTTTCAAAAAGGATGCTGGAAGCTTCGGAGTTTATTCTGTCGGGTTTTGTTGTAAACGAGAAAGGAGGACCTATAAAAGATGCAAAAATCCATTTCAGAGGAAAGGAGCGTTTTGTCCTGTCCGATTCAGCGGGAAGGTTTGTTATAAAAACCACCGGCGAAGGCGATAAGCCCTTTAAACAGGAGCTTACCATAGAGCTTAAAAAAATTGGCCTGACCATTTATAACGAAGCACTTGGAAAACAGGTTTCCGACACCTTCGGTATTGTTTCCGACGGCTTTACAACCCTGAAATTTAAAGTCAGTACCAACGGCATTGATCCGCGTACCGTAACGGTAAAACAGCCCGACCTCGGAAGTTTTACCGAACAAACCATGCTTAAACTGCCGCTGGTTCTTAACGACGACGGTACCGGTGAAATGGAATATGTTCCGCCCGAATATCTTACGGAGGAACAACTCAACAAACACTTAAAATTAAAAGCCGATACTTCCGGTAAAAGCAGGCTTTCTCCCATGTTGTGGGTGGCCGAAGTGCCGGTTACCATCACCTACGAAGACGAAGAGGGTAACCCCGGTTCGCAAACCGTTATTATTTATGTTACCCGTCCGCCGGTAATGCTTGTACACGGTTTTACGGGTGACGAAACCACCTGGGCTACGCTGGCCAACTATTTAAGGGTTCGTAAATACGAACCGGTTATCCGCGAGTATTATAAAGGCCCCATTGAAGAATCAACCATCGAACGGCAATCGGAAAAACTGGGTAAATACATTCGGGAATTACGTTCGGAGTACCTTAATAATCATTTTCTGCAAAACAGGGTTGATATTGTGGCCCACAGCATGGGCGGACTTATCAGCCGGTATTATATCAGCAACATGGCCAAATATGGTAAAACCGCCGGTATTTACATTCCTTACAACATGAAACTTTCAGGAGATCAAATCAAAGCGGCCCGATACCAAAAGCCGGTTATTTTAAATGATGTCAGAAAACTGATTATGGTGGGAACGCCCAATCACGGGGCATCACCCATCGATGAGCGTATCGGGTACTGGTCGTCGAAATTTACCGGATACCATCAAATTGCCGGTGCCCAGCTACGAAGCGACAGTCCGTTTTTTGAGAAACTGAATGCCGGCGAAAGCGAAGGCCGTCATCTTGATCCTAACGTTCAGTACGCTTTGATTTACGGCATCCGTAAACGGTCGGCATTTTACCTTCCCGACAGTTGGTTTCATACCTGGGGAACCTCTCAGAAAGAGTTTGCCTCCGACGACGGGGTGGTTACCATTTCGTCGGCCAAACTGAACGGGGTAATCGATTTTCCCTTTCCCAAAGAGTGGTATGCCATCCATGGTTATATACACTCTCCGGCCGTTCAGCCTGTTTTCCCCGAAGATGAGCCCATCACCGAATCGACCGATATTTTTGAAAAGGTTGATGAGTTGTTGAACGAGAATATTCCACGGGTACCGCTTAAAAATTCGTATGCCAAAATCATCCGTGCCCGGGGTGATGTACGCTATCGTTATTTCTCAACTCAAAACTGGATTCCGCTAAAAACACCCTTTATGGCCGGTCGGGCTAAAAAGCTGGAAAACAACTGGTGCCGCATTAAAACCGGCGAAGGGTCGGCTGAACTGGGTTTCTTTTTGAACGGACACCAGTGGGGAGCTCTTTACATTATGCCCAACACCGTTGCCTATTACGAATACGCCTCTCCCGAATTTGTGAATGTTTATATGCAGCAGGGCAAAGCAAGGTTTAGGTCGAGAAAAAGAGAAGGGGGCAGCTTTGAAATTGTTTTGGGTAACGAGGGCGAAAAATGGTATGCCTTTAACCCCAAAGCCAAAGTTAAAGACCTTAACACCGATTTTACGGTTGAATCGGAAAACGGCTCCGCGGCGGTGCAGTCCATTTACGGAATGGTGGCCGTGGGAACCGGAAAAAAGAATGATAAAAAGGTGGTGGAAAAAGCAATCGGGAAAAAGCAGGGAATTGCCATTTCGGGCAGCGGAGCCATAACCAACTTTGAAGTCCCCGACGAAGGGTGGTGGTCATCGGTTGATACTACCTTTTTACCTGATGATACTGCAGGTTTAGTTCGGGATTCCAATAGCTATACTTTTGATGTTGGCCCGATAGAGCTCACGGCTTCTGGCAGCTATCTGCCGGTGGCAGGATTTTCAACTTTACAGCTTCATCTTTCCACTGTTCCCGACACATTGTTAAAGGCTGAACTTGCAGTAAAGCAACAAAACAAGATACCGTTTATCCATGTTACCAATCCTGACTTATTGATGGACTCGTTGGGAAACGCCGGCTTTAATGTTACCATCGACGAGCCTGCTTTGTCGGATTACGCTTCGTCGGCAGATTTGCCGTTACAGGTTGTTTTTAAGGCAACCATTATGCTCGAATCAACCGGCCAGGTTATTGCCGAAAAAGAGCTGTCGCTACCTGTTGGCATGACGCTGCTAACCGGTAAAACGGTTGATGCCGGATTTAAACCCCGAAAAGAGCCGAGTCCGCCGGAGCTCTATCCCGTCAGTTTTCAACTGGCCAATCAGGCTGACGACAAAGGAAATTTTTACATTCTTTTCAACACAACCCTGTTTGATAAAGAAATTGATAAACTTAAACAGTATGCCGAAAGAACAGGAAAACCTTTAGATAATAGCAGTTTGAAATTGCTGATTAATTGGTCGGAAAATTGCTCGTTGCCGCTTACATACGAACTGCCGGATTCAATCATAAAGACTTTAAAAGCCGGTGTTTCTCTCTCCATCGGACGCCATGGTAATTTCGACCTGCTAACCCCTGCCGGGCATGAACTAAGAATTAAAAAATATGTGGAGGAGTTTGCCTCCGAAATTCCATTGAATGATGAAGCAAAAAGCTATCTTTTTTCTAAGCTTGACAAGTTGCAGTTTAATTACAACGTAAAATCAATTTCAACACCAACGTTTTCTGACAACCTTACCTACTCCGGTACCATTGATATCCCGGTAAGTAACAAAGAATTTTGGGCTACCAAAATCAATGAAAACACCGACCCTGCTTACACATTGATTTTTCATGTGATGGGACACTTTCTGCAGCAGGCGGTTTTAACCAACGGGCATCGCTATTATAACTTTTTAGCAAAAAAATGTAACGGCAGTAAATATCTTTATACTCGCCCAATTGATGAGCTGCAATACCTGTTTGACAATTCTGCATACGTATCCTTCAATGAGGCGGGAGCCGACTTTTTTACCTATCTGCTTTACAGGTTTCTTGAGAAAAAGCATCCTGAATTTATTACTAACTCAATCTATAATCATCAGGGATACATCAATAATCTGAAGAATAATGAGGTTATAAACAGCGTACAAAAGAAATATCCGCCCTGGTTGGTTTCCGGTTCGCAAACATCCTTTTTAATAAACTACTATGGTGATGAATGTGCCACCAAACCAACAGCTGTTTTTAGCGATTTTTTATTAAACTCGTTGCAATTTGCAGTGTTAACACGGGGTACCGGGCCTGCAGCAACCATTAATCAATGGATATTGGCCAAACATTTGACGTACCAATCGAAGAAGTATGCCGGAAACACCGATCCCAACACGCTTGCTGAACGGTTCTCTCTTTTTGATAAAAACGGAACCATTGAACTTATTCCCCGGTCCGGTTTCAGCAGGGCATCACTGGTTATCGACAACAACACGATAACCGATTTCAGGCAGATTCCGGCGGTAACCATTCAACAAGGCTCTCTTGTTAAGTTTGGTAAAGGACATTTTGTTTTGTTAATGCCATCGAGAGATACCGTGCCGCTTTTGGAAGCTGACAGCACTTGTGTAATAGAGGTGGAGGAGAATAACCGGATTAAACTTTTGGAGGGAACCCTTTATGTTGATGCTCCCGTTGGGTTTAAAACCTCGCTGGCGGATTTTATTCCATCCGGCAACGACTTTCAGGTTACGGTAACGCCAAAACTTACTACCATCTTTAATAATAACGGGGTGTTAAAAATTGTTTCTGAAAAAGATGAAGCCGTGGTCCCTGCCGGGTTTGCTACTACTATGTCGAAAAAGGGAAACATCAAAAAGCCCAAACCGCCAAAAAAAGAGGTGTCTCAAAGGTTTGTTAAAAGCACGGCCATGCCCTTTGTTTTTTAAACAAACTTTTCAATTAACTCAACCAGGCGGCTGGAGTATCCCATTTCGTTGTCGTACCAGGCAACTACTTTTATAAGCTTGTTTTTGTCGCCGAGAACAGCGGTTAAATTGGCATCAAACACGGCGGAATGGGTATTTCCAATCACATCCATCGAAACAATGGGGTCTTCGGTATATTGCAAAATACCTTTTAATTTACCGTTGGCAGCTTCTTTAAAAGCCCTGTTGATTTCTTCAACGCTGGTCGATTTATGTAAAGTACAGGTCAGGTCGGTAAGGGAGCCGTCCGGAACGGGAACCCTGATACCGGCACCACCGAGGTTGTGCTCCAGATGGGGAAAAATTTTGGTGGATGCTTTGGCGGCTCCTGTTGTGGTGGGAACAATTGAATAGGCGGCAGCTCTTCCCCGACGCCAGTCTTTGTGCGGACCATCTACCAAATTTTGGTCTTTGGTGTAACTGTGAACGGTGGTCATAAACCCCTTCTCAATTCCCCAAAGTTCATCAAGTATCAGAATGAGCGGCGCCACGTTGTTGGTGGTGCAGGAGGCATTGGAGATGATGACATCGTTTTTGTCGATGATGTGGTCGTTCACACCCAGTACCACGTATTTAACATCGTCGCGCTCGCCTTTGGCAGGCGCCGAGATAATCACCTTTTTAGCACCTGAAAGCTCAACATGCTTGATGGCGTTTTCACGATCTACAAACTGGCCTGTTGATTCAATCACGACATCAATATCCAGCGCTTTCCATGGGAGTTTACCGGGGTCAGGTTCGTTAAAAACTTTAATGCTTTTGCTGTTAACAATAATATGGTTTTTATTGGCTGAAACTTCGCCATCAAACTGGCGTTGCACCGAATCGTATTTTAGCAGGTGTGCCAGATTAGCCGGATCGGTTAGATCGTTGATAGCAACCACTTCCATGTTATCTTTCTTGCAGATATTGCGAAAGGTAACTCTGCCGATTCTGCCAAAGCCGTTAATGGCTACTCTTATCTTTTTCATTTTACTAGCTCTAAATATTGTTGACAAATGTATAAAATAGGTTGAGGAGAAAAACAATTCGGGAAGAATATTACCGGAAAATCTCTATTCCACTTTCGGCTGATGCCAGGTGATAATCTTTAAGGGTTTTATCGTTTATCTTAAAAACAATCATTTCATAGGTAACCTGTCATCGCTCAGCCGTTTTTTGATGCGCAATCAATTAATTTATTGTTGTTCCGCTCCGGTTTTTATTAAAATTTGTTCATAGGTACGACTTATTGTTAATCTTTAAGAAATAGATGTCGTTTGCTGAGAAATAGATGTCGTTAACTGAAAATAGTTGACGTTATCCGTTTTGAGTAATAGTTTTACATTTTATCAATCAATTGAAGTTTTATACCGATACCATGAAGACTCCTCATGTTGATGACGGACTCCGTAAGAAGCCGGCAACATTAATTACAAAAGGAATATTTATAACAATCAGGTTTGCTCGTACTGCTGCACCTTTTCTTTTGGTGTTGCTTTTTTGGCAAAGTGCAATGTGCCAGCAAAGTAAGTATATTTTCTCAGGTTACGTTCGCGATAAAGGAACGGGAGAAGAACTTCCTGCTGCAACCATCTATTTTTCAGAAACAAAATCAGGATGTATCACCAACAACTACGGTTTTTATTCCATAAGCCTTCCCTCCGGGGAATATCATGTAAGGGTTTCGTATATTGGGTATAAATCAACAGATTTCGTCCTGAATATGACTAAAGATACCAAACAAGATTTTGAGCTTTCAGAAATGACCAATGAAATTGAAACCGTTGAAATTAAAGCTGAAAGTGATACACGGGAGCGTATTACGGGAGATATGAGCGTATCGAAGATGAGCATTAAAGATATCAACAAGTTACCTGTTTTATTTGGTGAGAATGATGTTTTAAAAAGCTTGCAACTGTTACCCGGTGTACAATCAAGTGGTGATGGCAATGCCGGTTTTTATGTTCGTGGCGGCAGCATCGATCAAAACCTCATTCTCTTGGATGAAGCCCCTGTTTACAATGCTTCCCACCTGTTGGGGTTTTTCTCGGTTTTTAACTCCGATGCCATTAAAAATGTTACGTTGTATAAAGGAGCGATACCCCCCAACTTTGGGGGCAGATTGTCGTCGGTGGTAGATGTGAGAATGAAAGAGGGGAATATGAAACAGTATAAAGTGGCGGGCGGTATTGGTATTATCTCCTCCAAAGTGGCTGTTGAAGGCCCTCTTGTTAAAGATGAAAGCTCGTTTATTTTTTCGGCACGCAGAACATACGGCGACCTGTTTTTACCTCTGCTGAACGACCCCAATCTAAAAAATACGCAGCTCTATTTTTACGATTTAAACCTGAAAACCAATTATCGTTTTTCGGATAAAGACAGGCTTTACCTTTCAGGATATTTAGGAAAAGACCACTTTAAATACAACGAAAATTTCCTGCTCGACTGGGGAAACATAACGGGAACGTTACGCTGGAACCATTTGTTTAACGACAAAGTGTTTGCCAACACATCATTTATTACCAGCAGTTACAACTATTTTGTACAGCTGGGCAGTAACGCCAATAAATTTTCGATTCAATCGCTTATTTCCGATTATCAGCTAAAATCGGATGTTTATTATTATCGCAAACCCGAATCAACTTTCAGGTTTGGTGCTAATTTAATCTATCATAAATTTTCTCCCGGAAATATTCAGAGTGGAGATGCAGGGCCTATTCCGCAAAGCGATTTGAATAAAAGTAATGCTGTGGAAGCTTCCGCATACATTATGCACGAAGCAAAACGGTGGAATAATTTCTTTTTTACTTCGGGGTTTCGATTCTCCTTTTTCGGACTGTTAGGGCCGGGAGATGTTTTTGAGTACGACGAGGATATGAATGTAATTGATACCCTCCGTTTCTCCTCCGGCAGTTTTATTAAAACGTACGGGCATATCGAACCCCGGTTTTCGGTTCGGTATCGTATCGACGAGAGCTCATCATTAAAACTATCGGCAGGAAAAACAGTGCAATACCTGCATCTGCTATCCAATGCCACTTCGGCAAAACCCACCGATTTATGGATTCCGAGCAGCTATCGGGTAAAACCTCAATACGCCCGGCAATATGCCCTGGGCTACTATAAAAACTTTTTACAAAACCGCTTTGAAACTTCAGTTGAGGTTTATTATAAACACATGAAAAACCAGATAGATTACCGGAATAATGCAAACTTATTGCTTAATCCCGATATTGAATCGCAAGTGGTTTTTGGTAAGGGTTACTCTTATGGAGTTGAATTCTATATAAAATACAACAGCGATAAATGGAGCGGGTGGATATCGTACACGCTGTCGAAAACAGAAAAGAAGTTTCCGGATATTAACGAGGGGGCAGCCTTTCCCGCCAAGCAAGACCAAACAAACAACGTTGCCGTGGTATTACAATATACGCCTTCAAAAATATGGTCGTTTTCGGCCGACTGGGTTTATAATACGGGAGCTGCCGCTACCTTTCCCAGTGGAAAATACAGCTTAGACGGAAGTGTTTTTAATCTTTATACCGAACGCAACGGTTACCGGATGCCCGATTATCACCGGTTGGATTTATCAGCCACACTCACTTTTAAGAAAAAGAAAAGCTATGAATCGGAATTGGTATTTTCGGTTTACAATGCCTATAACCGTGCCAATGCATACTCAATTGAATTTCGCCCAAACGAAGACAATCCAACCAAAATGGAGGCGGTGCAGCTGAGCCTTTTTAAGATTGTTCCCTCTATTTCGTATCATTTTAATTTTTAATACTATGAAACTGTTAAAAAATATTCTTTTTGTTATCCTTCCGTTTCTGCTGATGTCGTGTGAAAAAGTTATCGACTTTGATTTAAAAGATACGGAGCCCGTACCCGTAGCAGAAGCTGTGATTAATAGCATGCAGCACAGTGCTTCGCTAAAGCTGTCATACACCGATAATTATTACGATACAACCGGGTTTACACCCATCAGTCATGCGGAAGCTGTTATTACAACCGCCTCAGGTGACTCGTATATACTTGACGAAGTAAACCCGGGATACTATATAAATACTCAAATACCTGTTAATGAGGGTGAACAATATAATTTAAAGCTGGACTTACAAGGCGAAACATATAAAGCGGTTTCCGAGATGACTGAACCGGTAACCATCGACTCGGTATATTATATTTACAATGCAGCTTCATTATTTGCTCCTGAAGGATACAGGATATGGGCTGTTTTCAGAGACCCGCCTCTTCAGGAAAACTATTTCAGGCTCAAACTGTATGTTAATGATGTAGATGTTACTAAAGGGGTGATTTATTTATGGAGCGATGCCAATGCCGACGGTTCGGTTGTACAGTTTATTTTTTATCGTCATGCACTTGCCGCCGGCGATCGTTTCAGAGTAGAGTTATGGGGAATTGATAAAGCTACTTACGACTATTTATTTACTTTGCAAAATATTAGTACGGGAGCTCAAAATGCTTCGCTGGCAGCTCCTGCCAATCCCGAAACCAACCTGAGCGGTGGAAATATTCTCGGTTATTTTACGGCAGCAGCTGTTACTTCCACCGAAAATGTAACCATCGTACAGAAATAAATCGTTGTTAATTTTTCAACACCTTTTTTATTAACTTATGGTTACCATACTTTACCACAATAAAATAGATACCAGACGGTTGATGCCGGCCACCCGGTCCGGTTCCATTCCACTTTAAATGATAATCTCCGGGATATTGGTATTTATCCGTAAGTGTTGAAACTTGTTTTCCTGTTTGCGAATAAACACAAACCGTAACATAACTTGCTTTTTCAAGGTGATAGGTGATGTTTGTTGTTGACTGAAAAGGATTGGGATAAACATCAATATCCTTTGTATTGTTACCGGGATGTTCAGAAACGGAAGTATGCAACAAATTAAATTTAAACGCCCGGTAACTATACTGCTTTGGAGGAAGTGAAACTTCGTAAACCGTTTCTCCTTCGGGAGTTACCTCGGTTGCGGCCACTGCATTTTCATTTTCACCCCATCCTATTAATGTATTTCCATTATCCAACCGCTGAACATACCCCATGGAATTATCGTAGATATCGGGTGAATGCCGGAATTGCCATACCAAGGTAGCTGTTTTGTTTTCTTCATCAAGTTGGTATTCCACTGCCCGTGAAAATTGTGGATTCTTCAAATTACCGTTATCCATGAGGGTAATATTTCCGTTGGGAAGCCGTCGTATGGCGTGTTGGTGTGAAAATCCGAAAAAATCGGCCGTGGAATCGTTGATAAATCTAAACTCATTGTTTTCACACATCTTACCACCCATACGCCAAATGATGTTGCCCGTATTTCTGTCGATTTTGGTAATTTCATCAAGATAGCGGCTTGATAACAAAAGATTGCCGTCGTAATCGACTTCAATGGAGTTGCAATGAACATAATCGACCATAAAACCTGTGAGGTCAATACCCTCGGTAGCATCGGTAATCTCAAAATGGTCGAAAGTATTCCATTCAAAAACGACCTCTCCATCCGGAGTGATTTCCTGAATGACAAAGCCGATTACCTTGGCGTTGGGTTTCCCGCCGGGAACAATCTGAGCCATATTAATTTGTCGTATATCATTGGCCAGCAGTAAATAATTACCATTCTCCAATATTCGCAGTTCATGTTCATCGCCGGTATAATTTTCGCTGCACGCAAAACTGTCCACCACAATGAAGTTGGTATCCATGCCGTAAAATTTCTTTTTGTCAAAATCAAAGTAGGTATAAAGACCATTGGGCTGCAATTTAAAATCAAGGTTTAAATTGGCATCCATTTTTCTGAAGAAAAAGGGTGAGCCATCCTCTTTTAGTATCATTAAATAGGGGGTGTAATCTACTCCACCTTCGAGAGGAAAATTGCTGAGGAAAATCATACCGGGTGTAGGGTTATCATCAACGTTTACGGTAATTTCAGGGAAATCATCCGGAATAGAATCCAATTTGAGGTATTCTTTAAAGCCGGGCATTTCCGGTTTTGCCGGTGTTAATGTGCGTAGTTGCATATACTCGCTGAAAGAGAGGATGGCCAGCAAAGTAATAATTGCCAACAGGGCAAAAAATGTCGTTTTCAGGGGATTGGATTCTTTTTTCATGGTATCAGTAATTGGCTATTTAACAATCAACTTTTGCATACATGATATTTTTCCGCTTTGCAAAATGCAATAATAAATACCGGGAGCACAACCGGTTAAGTCGACAAGCTTATGGTATTCGCCTTTAGGATAGTTATTCTTCAGCAACTTTTTTACCGGATGTCCGCTAACATCAAATAGTGTAATGTTAATATCTGCATTTTTATTCAAACGAAAATGCAAATTGGTAAAAGTCTCCACCGGGTTGGGTGAGAAGGGAAAGAGAATCAGTTCCGAATTGTCGGCATCTGAATTCTCTTCGATGCCCGTAGGGTAAAGATGTGCTTCGATAAATTCAATAATCCGCTGAGAGGGTTCCGAATTTATATCTTCGAGTGAAGTCATTTCGGTTACATGAGAAAAACCGTTAAAAAACACATTTTCGTTACTGTATCCGAAAAAATCCAACTGGTTGGTAAATAGTATTTTCTGTTCAGGCAACGAGGGTAAGTCCATGGAACAGTGAAGTAATTGAAAGAAAGGCAGTGTTAATCCGGAAGTAATGTAGCTCCACGGGGAAGCATCATCGAGTTCCTCATCGTTGTCTTCATGGCCACCTTGAAATGTTTGGTCGATAGCGCTACCAAAAACATACATATCCAAGGTTTTTATTTGGTATGCACCACTCATACTTACAACCCCTCTGATATGAGGACGTAACTGTTGATAGGCGGTAGCCGTTGCCAACAAAGAGACAAGATGAGCGCCGGCGGAGTGACCGAAAATAAAAATGTTATTGGTATCGCCCCCAAGGCTGTCGATGCTGTTATAGGTCCATTGAAAAGCTTCGGCAACATCGTTTATGTTGTCGGGATACCAGGCCGCCTTGGTACGATGTGCCGTATCGCTGCAGTGTTCTTTATCGGGACAATATTCATCGGCAATAAATACCGAATCGGAGGTAATTCGATAATCAACCGATACAAATATCCAACCTTTTTCAGCAGCAAGCGACTGGCTTGCAAATAGGTACCAAAACGAGTAACCGTCAACCCAACCGCCACCATGCACAAAAAACACGACCGGCCGTTTGTTTAGAAATGCTGTTCCGTCGAAAGGGCGATAAACTGTCAGACTTTTAATATTAAAACTTTGAATGGGATCGTAAAGCGTGTCGCTTCGAATGTCAGTTATCAAGAACGGGGTATCAGAATAGCTGTAAGTTTTGGCATAAACTTCGTATTTGGTTACACTATCATAGGTAACTTTTTCGCCCCAGTTCTGTGCTTGCATAGGCAATGCAAAGAAGAGAAACGATAAAATAATAAGATGATTCTTAAGGTGTTTCATTTTTTTATTTCTCTGTTTAATTTAATTATTTTAAAATTTTCCAACTTCTTGTCCCTCTTTTAACTACAAATAAGTTTAGACCTTATTTATTTTCTGATGATGAGGTATTATCATCGTCTGATAACTTTATCAATCGTTCGAGCGCAATCCGGTCATTTTCCACCTCTGCTTTTATTTGTTTTATTTCCTGCTGTTGTTCCTGAATTGATTTTACCAGAGGCACCACAAATTCGGAATAGGCTATCGAATATACATCGTGTTGGTTTTGAGGATGATATACGCCATCAAAATCAAAGCCACACGCTTTTGCAGACTTTTCAACTTCCTGGGCGATAAATCCCGTACGGACTTTGTCCCGGTTTTTTTCAGCTAACTCGCTGTTGTTTAACTCTGAATCAGTCAATCCGCAAAAACGATCCAACGCAAAAACGTTTAACTGATATGTAACAGGCCTGAGTTTTAAAATAAAAGCAAGGCCCGGAACATCCTCTTTAATGTTCCGCTTAAATCGCCCGTCGGAAGTATTATGCCATGCCGAGTGGCCACCTATCCAGGAAACCTGCGTGTTATCCCCAAACTTAACTTTGCCGCTTGCCAAGGCAACTGCATTGTAACCGAATGTAGCGGTGTATTCCATCGTCTCGGAATAGGGATGTGCATTTTGTCCCACTGCGGTATTATAGGAACCGGTTAAAACAACACTACCTATTGCGTTATATCCAAACGCAGTATTGTAATCGGCATTGTTGCAGTTTTGCAAGGCACTATGTCCCAGTGCAGCATTTCCTGTATTGCCGGCAGGGGTATGAAGAGCCTTATAGCCCAATGCAGTATTCTCATAACCGTTTGTATTGTTCTCCATCGTTGCATATCCCACTGCTGTATTGGAATATGAGGTATTTGATTTTAAAGAAAGATAACCCACTGCCGTATTGCTGTCCCCTGAGCTATTTGATAATAGAGCTTTGTATCCTGAGGCAGTATTTAAATCTCCCGTAGTGTTTGTATACAAACTTTCGTATCCCAATGCGCTGTTGTAGCTGCCTTCGGTATTGCTTTTCAAGGTTTCTATACCGGTAGCGGTATTGCTTGTTCCTGTTGTAACGGCGGAACCGGCATTATTACCCAGAAACAGATTCGTAGTACTCGTTTTTGCATCACTTAAATCGTTTATTGATTCGGTATTGGTTACCCAGGTTAATTGTCCGCTTCCGTTGGTTGTTAAAACCTGCCCGTTGGTTCCGTCGCTTAACGGAAACTGATAAGCGCTGTTAATATGGAGGGTGCCATTAATGCGCAATAAATTGTTATCAAATTCACCATAAATAAGTGGTGTGGATGCAGTGCTGTTTTCGATATACAACTTATTGCTTCCCGTTTCATTATATCCTGCCTCGTAGCCAAGGAAGACATCTCCTGATTTGTTGTGACTTGAACTGCCCGCTCCTGCTTTATAACCAATCATCGTATTATTATTTCCTTCATTATTATTACTGTTTGCCATAGCTCCTGCCCCTGTGTTATTGCTTCCGGTTGAATTGCCGGATAGCGAATAGATTCCCAGTGCAGTATTTCCCGTTCCCGATGTGCTGCCTATTAATGTGCCATACCCAACTGCCGTATTTTCGGAAGCTGAACAGGAAGATAGAGCGCCGGCTCCGGCAGCCGTATTATTATTTGTATTGGCAATTACCTGTAACGATCCATAACCTACTGCCGTGTTATCTTGTCCTGACTGGTTGTTTGTTAAGCTGTTATATCCAACAGCAACATTTTCGCTACCGGTTGTGTTGTTGTGTAGAGCTTCTTCACCGATTCCGGTATTTTTATTTGCGGTTCCATCGTCGTTGCTTCCTGCGTTCAAACCGATAAAAACACTGTACCCGCCTGTTTTCCCATCTGACCACCCGTTAATTTCAGAGGCTCCGCTGCCTGATGACCAATACAAGGTGCCATCGCCATTGGCACGCATCAATTGGCCTGCGGTTCCGTCGGTGGTTAAAAACTGATAGGCATTGTTGATGTCTAATGTTCCGTTTACGCGCAATAAATCGTTGTCAAATTCACCATAAATTAATGGTGATGCGGAGTTTGAGTTTTCAATGTACAGTTTGTTGTTTCCGCTTTCATTAAAACCGGCCTGATACCCGATAAAAACATTTCCCGATTTATTGTGTATTGCGGAGCCTTTCCCTGCTTCATAGCCAATCGTTGTATTGTTGTTTCCTTCCTGATTATAATAATTTGTTTTATATCCTAAACCTGTATTCAGCTCCCCGCTTGAATTGTCGTTTAATGCCTGAAGTCCGACCCCTGTATTATAATTATCGGTTCCGTCATCGTTGCTACCTGCCCAAGTACCAAGAAAAACACTGTATCCTCCTGTTTTACCGTCCGATAAGTCGTCAATTTCAGTTGCTCCCACACTAACAACGTCAACCCACGAAACATTTCCGCTGCCATCGGTTTGTAAAATCTGATTTGATGTGCCGTCGGTTGTGGGAAATTGATAAGCATTATTTATATCCAGTGTTCCGTTAATACGCAATAAATTGTTATCAAATTCACCATAAATAAGCGGGGATGATGAGTTGGAATTCTCAATATAGAGTTTATGGCTACCGGTTTCGTTGTATCCTGCCTGATAACCGATAAAAATATCTCCCGATTTATTGTGTAACGAAGAACTTTTTCCCGCTTCATATCCTATCATAACACTTTCTGAACCCTCCTGATTGTAATAGTTTGCACTGGTTCCAAGAGCAGCATTCATTTCTCCGGTGGTATTTGAATTGAGCGAAAAAGCGCCAACCGAAGTGTTTTCAGAAGCAAATGTATTGAAGTATAATGATTTATATCCCAGACTACTGTTTTTCAACCCCGAACTGTTTGAATAAAAGGTTTTGTATCCCAAACCCGTATTATTGGTATTATCGCCGGCATTATTATTGATTCCGGCATTTACACCAAAAAAGAGGCTTTTCTGGTCAGAGGAGGCATCGGTAAGGTCATCAATTGACAAGCTGCTGCTTACCAACTGCACCCATACGGTTCCGTCAAAGTAGAAGAAGTGATTTTGATCGGAATCATAAATTAGCAATCCTGCATCGGGTGAGCTTATTCCTGTCCGTTGGGATGTGGTCATACGAGGGATAAGAATCCCTTTATCAGTGCTTTTGATATCGAGCATTGCACTACCATCCGGAAGGCTGGCATCATTTGTTATCGCCACCTGCGAAAAACCTGACTGCAAGGCTAAAAATAAAATGATGATACTATATATTTTTTTCATTATTGTACTGTTTTGTTGATTATTACAGAAACACATTATTTATCTGGCTCTTTCTAACTGCCTGATGGTTTTTTGCTGTTCCTTAATAATTTGTTTCAGTTCATCTATTTGTTTTTGTTGTTCCTGAACAGCTTTTACAAGCGGTACCACAAATTCGGCATAAGCCAGTGAATATACATCATGTGATTGCTGAGGGTGATACACTCCGTCGAAATCGTAGCCGGTTTTTTGGGCAGCCTCTTCAACTTCCTGGGCAATAAATCCCGTACAAATTTTTTGTTCGTTTTTCGAAACCAAAGCTTTGCTTTCGGCATCCGAATTATTTAATACAGCATCGGCTGCGCCTATGAATCGTTCCAGTTTTTCATTGTTCCACTGAAACGTTACGGGTCTTAGTTTCAAAATAAAATTAAGGCCGGGAACATCTTCCCGTACATTACGTTTAAACCTACCGTCGGATACATTATGCCATTCCGAGTTACCTCCAATCCAGGAAGTATGTAAATTATCGCCTATTTTTATTTTTCCTGTGGCGCCAGGAGCCGCACCATACCCGAAAGCACCCGTATAATCGGCATCACTCACCGATGTGCCTGCTAAAGCCCCCACAGCCGTATTATACGATCCGGTGGTGGTACTGGATAACGAATTGTACCCCATTCCCGTGTTGTTGCTTCCGGTGGTATTGCTTTCGGCCGCATTGTAACCAAACGAAGTGTTGTACGACCCGCTGTTGGTACTTTCAAGAGAGCTTTTCCCACAGGCGGTATTTGACCGTCCGGAAACAACCGATTTGAGCGAATAGCAACCTACAGCCGTATTTTCATAAATATTACAGTTTAATAATGCCTGATAACCGATAGCAGTATTATAAGATTCGTTATTCATTTTTAATGTTTGATACCCAATGGCAGTATTATAATCACCCGTAGTATTAGAATATAAACTTTCGTGGCCAAAAGCAGTGTTGTACCCTCCCGATGTAGTGGCGTTCATTGCATTTATTCCTGTAGCAGTATTAAACTCCCCTGATGTAATCGCCGTTCCCGAACCCGATCCAAGAAAAACAGACGAGGTATTTGTTACGGCATCATCCAATTCGTTGATTTCGTCAATATTAATATCCGGCCACGTTAAACTTCCGCTTCCGTTGGTTTGCAGTCCCTGGCCTGCCGTCCCGTCGGATGTGGGAAATTGATAAGCATTATTTATGTCCAAAGTTCCGTTTATTCGCAATAAATCATTATCGAACTCACCATAAATTAACGGAGAAGCCGAATTGGAATTTTCGATATAGAGTTTGTTGTTTCCCGTTTCATTATAACCGGCCTGATATCCGATAAAAACATTACCGGAAAAACTATTGTGGATTGCGGCACCATGGCCGGCCTGATATCCGATTACTGTATTTTGCCCCCTGTTTCATTGTAGAAAACGGCCTGACTACCAAGAGCCGTATTATAGTTACCTGAAATATTATTTAATAATGCTTCGTAACCAAGAG
>CAZKGB010000014.1:0-16844 GCA_964551935.1 uncultured Lentimicrobiaceae bacterium
ATTTTTTAATCAATATGTTAAAGTTGCAAAGGTAACAAGTTTGATATGACCAAAAGGATTAAATTTTAACTACTTTTGAACCCCTAAAAACAATACGGCAATGTCAGAATTTATCAACAACACCGAGAATCGTGTAAACGACCTTCAGGCCTTTGTTACAGGCCTTATCAGCAAAGAAAAAGGCAGTGAACTCATCCAACGGTATGCCGATGCCATCGAACGGGTTCAGCCCTGGGATGTGGTGGTAATGGTGGATAGGCTGATGAAAGAGGGGCTCGATATTGAAGAGGTTAAATCGGGTGTTAACAAGGCGTTGAACATGCTTTACAAGGGACTTGTTTCGGCCGAGATTCCGGATTACGCGGCCATTCCGTTTTTACATAGTCTGGTAAGCGAAAACAACCAGCTTAACCATCGGCTCATGGAAATCCGTCCTCTTATTAAAGGGTTTAATCAAAAGGAGATTGACGAAGAAGCCCGACAAGAGATCCTGGATGAAATTAGCGACCGGGTTTACGAGCTGCAACAGTTTGAAGTTCATTATGTAAAAAAGGAGAATATTCTTTTTCCTTACATCGAAAAGTATTTAAAAGAGTATGGCTGCCTGCCGTTGATGTGGTCGTACCATGATGATATCAGGAGGTACGAAAAGGAGATTATTGACATTATTGCTGACGAGAATACCGATCTTAAACGATTGAACCGGTTGCTGGGCGATCTCTTTTTTGTGATGTATGCCATCCGCTTTCGCGAAGAGTATATTTTGTTTCCGGTTATCTTTTCGTTAATTCCCGGTGAAGCCTGGGATGAGATGATGAAGCAATCGATGAGCGAGGGTTTTGCTTTTATCGATGCACCGGAGCTTAAATTGGTTGCTCGCGACAGGAAAAAACCGGAAGCGGCACAATCAAAGGACAGGGTAATAAGTGATTTGAACGCGGTTTTGGATATGGGTACCGGTTTGCTAAGGCTAGAACAGGCTATGATGATGTTAAACCATCTGCCGGTGGACATGACCTACGTGGATGAAAACGACGAGGTGCGCTACTTTTCCACTCCCGGCCACCGGATTTTTCCCCGATCAAAAGCTATTATCGGACGGTTGGTAGAAAATTGTCATCCGCCCTCAAGCGTGCATATTGTAAAGGAGCTGTTGGATGCTTTTAAAGCGGGAACCAAAAGCAAAGAGAGTTTCTGGATTCAAATGGGAGAAAAATTTATCCTGATTCAATACTTTGCCATCCACGATGAGAAGGGAACCTACAAGGGTACGCTCGAGGTAAGTCAGGATGTTTCAGAAATACGAAAACTTAAGGGCGAAAAAAGATTGATGGAGGAGTAACCGTTACTCGATGTGGCTTTTGGTTGAAAACATTCCCGGAAAGGTAACCTCGTAAAAGTCAGCGCAACCGTCGTCAGCAATAAAGTTGAGTATAATATTGTCTGACGGAACCGGCCCTCCGCTGATGGTTACCATACTTTTCCCTTCGATGGTGTACCAGCATTGATAGTCGATTTTGTACCGACTTGTATCGGGGCTGATAACGATGTTGTAGTTTAAGTCAGAGGTGGTGCCACCCTGAATGTTTCCTGAAAATAAAAAGTAATCGTTGCTGCTGGAATAGGGTGTTGAAGGATCTTTAAAAAGCTCGTAATTAAATTCGGCTGAAAAGTGGATAGTAGTTTTATCGGCATAGGAACCCGACATGGTAATGTTGTTAAAAGTGGCCTTAAAAGTTTGGTTTCCGGCTGCCGACAAACCGGTTTTTTCAATCGAAATATTTTGAACATTGGTCGGGAGCGAATCGAAATAAAAAGTTTTGTAAACCGAAATGGGACATACGCCGGTGGTGGCAGCCAAAAAAGCAGAGTCAATCATATAGTCAAAGGTGCCCATACGGTAATGTCCGTTACCATCGTAATGATGCCAATGCCGTGATTCGTTCATGTACCAGTATTCAACGCGAATTTTTGCGGTATCCCTTGTTACTTTGGCGCTGTCGATTTTACTTAAGCCTGTGTTAAGAAGCGTTGAGTCGTAAATCGACTTGAAAAAGGTTAGCATAAACTGATTGGCAAATTGCTGTGGATATTGTGTTTCATTTACCACAGCCATCTCCTGTTTAAAATCGGTTTGGGTGTTAACAGGAGTTTTTTTGCACGACTGAGCCAAAATAAACAATCCTACTGCCAGACTAACTAAAACAATATTTTTAACAATTTTCATTGTTTACGGTTATAAATTTCAAATGAATAGGTAAAATCGTTTTGCGGGTCATCGTTGATGTCGGTTTTTTCAACCAATACCCATTCATCTAACGATATCTCCGGAAAAAAAGTATCCGCATCAAAAGCTTTGTGTACGCGTGTAATATAAAGTTTATCAGCCAGTGGCATAAACTGCCGGTAGATTGAACCTCCGCCGATAATAAAATTTTCGTTTGTGTTGTCCATTTTGTTTACGGCATCATCAATGGAATAAGCCATCAGACAATTATCAATTTCTTCACCGGGTACATCGGTAATAATCATGCTGGTGCGGTGCGGTAACGGACGAACAGGCAATGAAAAATAGGTGCGCTTACCCATGACGATGTAATGATTTTTGGTAAGCTCTTTAAAACGCTTCAGGTCTTTTGATATGTGCCATAACAGATTGTTATCTTTGCCAATGGCATAGTTTTCGGCGATGGCTACAATAATGGAGATTTTTTTTGGCATATTACTACAGAAGTTTACTCAATCAACAAACGAAGTACAAAAGTAGCTTTTATTTTTTATTTTATTGAGAAGAAAGATGCCGGTGAATTTTATTTAGTTTGATAAAACTACCGGATTTATTCTGATATTTTTACTTTTGCCAATTACCTATTATTAAAACAGCGTTGTTATGACTATAAAGTTGCGTCTTATCATTATGAACTTCCTGCAGTTTTTCGTGTGGGGAGCCTGGCTGCTTTCGTTTGGAAAATACATGGGGGTTACACTTCATTTTAGCGGAGGCCAGATTGGGTCAGTATTTATGACATTGGGAATTGCATCACTTTTTATGCCCGGACTGTTGGGGATTGTTGCCGACCGTTGGTTAAGTCCCAATAAACTGTATGCGCTGGTTCATATTCTCGGGGCGTTTTTATTATACCTAGCAGCACAGCAAACCGAGTATAATTCGTTGTATTGGGTTATGTTATTTTACCTGTTGCTTTATATGCCAACCATTGCCCTCGATAATACGGTATCATATTGCCTTTTGGAAAAAAACAAGTACGATATTGTAAAGGAGTTTCCTCCCATTCGAGTGTGGGGAACAGTGGGCTTTATCCTCGCCGTATGGGTTATCGACTTGCTGGATTGGGGACTTAGTAACAAGCAGCTTTATTTCTCGGCAGCATTTTCGTTAATTTTAGGTGTCTATTCGTTAACATTACCCAATTGCGGTATTGTTAAAACGGCAACAAAAAAATCATTAAGCCAGGCATTGGGTTTGGATGCTTTAGTTCTTTTTAAGAATAAAAAGATGGCGATATTTTTCATCTTTTCCATGTTGCTGGGAGCAGCACTTCAAATAACCAACATGTGGGGTGAAGCCTTTTTACACGATTTTGGTAAAATTGCTCGGTTTAAAGATGCTTTTGCTGTTACGCACAATGGTATTTTGATGTCGATTTCCCAAATTTCAGAAACATTGTTTATTCTTACTATTCCTTTCTTCTTGAAACGGTATGGTATTAAAAAGGTGATGCTGATGAGTATGTTTGCCTGGGTTTTACGTTTTGGGCTTTTCGGCATCGGTTCGCCTGTGGGACTGGGTCTGTTTTTCTTAGTTCTTTCGATGATAATTTACGGTATGGCGTTCGATTTTTTCAACATCTCAGGTTCGCTGTTTGTTGAAATGGAAGCAGAGCCAAAAATACGGGCCAGCGCCCAAGGACTGTTTATGATTATGACCAACGGGCTGGGTGCAATGATTGGTGCTTACGGGAGTGGTGTTATTATCGATTGGTATACCACAAACGGAAACATCAACTGGCAGGATGTCTGGTTTATTTTTGCCGCTTATGCTCTTGTTGTTGCGGTGGCATTTGCCCTGTTGTTTAAATACAAACATAATCCTGAAAAGTTAGCCGAAGTTAAGCATTGACAACGCTTTTTTTCCCTTCTGGTCGAAAAAGGCCGGTGGGGGTAGAGATTAGAAAAACGGAAAAACTGAGGTTGAACCTGAAACCTGTTATTTTTTGTTTTCTATCCTTTTTATCCCTTGTTTTGCCTTATCTTTAATGCTGGTTTCGTATTCGTCGAAATCGAGGTTCCGGCAAATCTGGTAATACTTTAAAGCCATCGGGTAATTATTTTCCATTTCGAAAATATTACCCATCTGCAGTGCCGCATTGCCGGCAAAATAGCGGGAGGAATTTTTTCCCTGTTCAAGGGTTTTGATATAATATTTTTTGGCAGCTTTGTAGTTATTGCTCTTGTGCTCAATACGCCCCAGCCGGTACAGCCGTTCCAGTATTTCGTCGCCGGAGTAGTTCGTCGTGTCGGCTACGACTAACAGTTGGCGGGCTCTTTCGTTGTATCCGCCATCGAACAGCAACCGCGTTTTTATCAGTACCACATTAGGAATTTTTATTTCGAGGGCTTCTTTTTGAGCCTCTTTATCAGCATCTACATCCAAAGACCCGTTTTCCAAAACCTTGTTCATCATCACACGGTAGCCGGCGGTGTCGCCCTGAAGTAAATAGCACCAGCCTGTTTTTCGCCAGCTGTCTTTAATAAAGTTAACACCTGTATAATAAGCCGTGTAAAACCGGTAATCGGTTGAGGCTCCTAAATCTAATTTTCGCAACCGATATTCTCCTTTTAAGTAATGGAGGTAGTAAAACGGATAGTAACCTTTCCATAAAAGGGCCGAATCGAGTAGTTGCAGTGCCTTGTCGTTGTTTCCCGACCGGGCAAGCATGTTGGCGTTCAGAAAAGTAAGCATCAGATTGTGGCGGGTATAGGGAGCGAGACGAGTCATCAATTGTTGTTTTTTAGTTTTATCCAACCCCAAATTCATTTCGGTGAAGCCGAGATAAAACAGGATTTCGGGTTTTAAATATTGAAGGCTGCTGTCGATGTCTGCTTTATCGAGAATGTTATCAAGCTCCTCTTCTCCCTGCGGCACCGTTCCCTCCATCGAAATCAACGATAAAATCCACTGGTATCGATCGGGAACCATTCCGATTATAATATGGAGTACGCCGAGTGTTATCTGTTGGGGTTTGAAGTTGGGAAACCGCTCCCGGTTTTCGTTAATTAGCAGGTAGCTGCGCCGGATTCCCAGTGCCGAGCTAAAGTAGTCGTGAAATTTAAGTTTGGCAATAGCCCATTGCAGATTGATGTTGGCTTGTAAATATTTTTTGTAAGGATTACTGTCGGGTAGCTCGTCCAGCAGATTCAGCCGGATATCTTCACGATGCTCTATTTTACTGTAATAGGATTCGTTTTCATCCATAAAAAGGGTTAAAAAATCGATGGAGTTTTCGAGGTAAGTGGTATAGAGATTTTGTGGATTTTCGGTTTTTTCCCGATTGATAAGTTTTTTGGCATCCTCAAACTGCAAAGCAATAATGTGGGTGTAGGCATGTTGGCAGCGCTTATTTACATCAACGGTTTGAGCTTTAACCGGAGGCAATCCGACCAGGTAAACCAAAATGTACAATACGAAGGGTTTCAAAATTTGTTGGTATTTTCTGAACTTTACGACAAACTTAATAATTATTCATTCATCTTGATATTTAATTCAATTACATGGGTTATGTTTTCGCTACCCCTTAATCAAGTGCCGTTGGAACGAATGAAACCGTAAACGAGATGGTTGCTTATAATTTAAAGAAAAAACATTAAGGTTAATGCTATTTCGTGGATTCGGGAGTGTTAAAACAGATTGAAAACACCATGCGGGGTGATTCCGAGAAAGCGGTACCAGGTTTCACCCATCAGTATGCTGACGACCCAGCCTATGGCAAGCATGGTAACTCCGAATTTGAAAGTATCGGTTAAACTGTACTGATCTGTTTCGTAAAGAAGTGCAGCCGGTTTGCTGTTGAAGGGCAGCACATATACATGTTCAATAAGAAAAGCCACGGGGAGTGCCAGACTTATGATGTTAAAACCAAAGCGTTGGGCCACGCCAATGGCAATGGGGATAAAGATCATGGTGCGCATGGTTTTGGATTGAAAAAACAGGGCGCTGAAAGCCATGGCAAATGTTAGTGAAAGGTAAAGCACCCAAAAGGGTGTGTTGGCACCAAATCCCAGGCCGTCGAAAATGGCATTCACGGAGATGGAAGGCAAGTCGGTGGCTTTAAATCCTGCACCAAGGGTATAGGCACCGGCGGAAAAGAGCATCAGGTGCCAGGGAACATCCACATCATTCCATTTTAAGATGCCGATTCGGGGCAGCAACGCAATGACGGCACCCAAAAAGGCCACCGCGGTCGGACTGATTCCGTGGTACTTGTCGGTAGACCACAAAGCAAGGATTGAAATAAAAAGAACCGCGGACTTAATCTCCTGAAGATTCATTTTTCCCAACTTGTGTAATTCTTCTCGTAGTCGTTCCATCCCTCCCGGAATTTGAGGTAGTCGCTCCTCCTTTTTCAGGGGAAAGAAAATTCTTGTGGCAACAATATACCCGAGAAACATCAGTATAATGGCTACCAAAAAATTACTTTTCATCCAATCGGTAAAAAATATATCAACTCCGGTTGCTCCCGTAATAAGAGCCGCAGCCAACAGGTTGGCTCCCGAGCCTGTAAGAAAACCACTGGCCCCGATATTGATATAGAAAAGGTTTTGTAATACAATATTTCTTCCGAAATTGTTTTTTGAATCACCTCCGCGTGCCCCGTAAATGGCAGCAATTACCATGAAAATAGGAAGCAAAATGGCTGCCTTAGCCGTTGTGGCCGATATAAAAGCGGAGAGCACAACGTTGATTATTAAAAAACTGATAAAGATAGAAGACGAGCGTTTTCCAAAATGGACAATAAACCATAAGGCAAAGCGCTTTGCCAACCCTGTTTTAACCAACATGCTGGCGAGAACAAACGACATGATGTTCAGCCACATAACCTTGTGTCCCAATTGTGCATACGCTTCCTTTTCTGACAAAACACCGGTAAGAACCAGACTGATAATGATGATTAACGAAGTCAGATAATTGGGGATGGCTTCGGTCATCCAAAGCAAAATACCTGCCGTAAAAATAGCCAGCATGGCAATATTGATTCTGGAAAATTCGGTAGCGCCTATTTTGTTGTAGGTTTGGGCTGCAAAATCACTCAGCGATGCAGCGTCGATGTGCAATAAATAGCCGGGATTGAAAACAAAATAGATGAGAATAAAACTAATAATTGCCAACGGGCCACCGAGGGCAGCAAGAAATGCTTCCACTTTTGATTTTGAACGTTTCGGAAGCTTTTCAATTCGGTAGTTGGCCATGTCCAAAGGGTCAAAACCATTTTTCGTTTCCAAATTTTCCATACCGTTTACTGCACGGTTTTTAAAATCTTTATCAGCCATAAAATACAATCAATAAATATTACTCATTATTGGGAACTAATATAAGAGCCTTGCAGCAGATATTGAATTGCACTACAACACCTGCCACAAGCCCTGTTTAAAAATGTACGGTTAAATAAAACTTTATTTACCAGTTTTTGTAAGGGTTTTTCATCAACATGGAGTTGTAGTATCGTGCATCGCCCGTAACCTCTTCGCCAAGCCATTCGGGTTTGTTGAAAGGAAAATCTTCGGAAGGAAGCTCAATCTCTGCCACTGTCAACCCTTCGTTGTCGCCATAAAACTCATCAACCTCAAATATTAATCCCGACTTTTCGGGAACAATGTAACGGGTCTTGTCGATAACGCCCGGTTCACAAATTTTAAGTAAATCTTTTACTTCATCAACAGGGATCTCTTTTTCCCATTCGTACCGGCTGGCACCTGTTTCGTTTCCGATACCTTTGATGGTGATAAATCCTTTTTCGCCTTTAATTCTTACCCGGACGGTTCTTTCAGGTACCGAGCTAAGATACCCCTGAATTATTCTTGTCTCTTTAACAACAAAAGGTTTGAAATCACCTTTAACTAAAAATTTCTTTTCTATCTCTTTTCCCATTTTATTGTATGTTTTTAATTAGCCAGTTTTTTATCGGTCATACCTATTACCCTTTTGATGGCCTGGAGGTAATTAATGTTTTCAACACCTTCAAGACCCAAATCTTTAATGGTTTTTTTAATGTCTTCTATTTCTGTCGATTCGGAGTTTACGGTAACCACCATGGCGCCGTTAATCCACACGTTGGCGTACTCACAAATGGTATCGTTTACCATATATCCGAAACGCTCTTTTTCTACATCAACAGCTTGTAAATCGGGGTGTTTTTTAACGATGGTCAGAAACTCCTCCAGTGTATATTCATCCTTTTCCAATAGGGGCATCTCCACTTTAAAAGCAGGGAAAACTTCATTTTTCAGGATTTCGGCTTTTATCGGAAATTCGCCTTTCATCAGGGGGTTCCACTGTTCCAAACCATCCACCTCCTGAACAAAGGTTTTGATATCCATTTTTCCGTCACGAATTTTGGTGTTGTTTACATCGTTGGTTTTTGATACGATATAAATCTCATTGGAGTGACGTTCCCATACTTTTTCGGGCACGGGTACCGAAAGTCGCGACATTAGAAATGCAGCTTCGTCAAACGCTCTTCCAAACGTGCGGAATTCAAACCTCGGTTTCGATTGTTCACCAATTTTTAATTTTTCTTTTGACATGTTTTTATTTTTTAATTTGTTATTAATTTAACTTTCGTTTTTCGGTCTTTATATCTAATAATGCTGTTTCCAATTATATGTGTTTGAGCATTTATTCGCTTCGCTTATTTATTCAGCCGTGAATTTTGCCTGCCGGCAGACAGGTTCGCCACTATGTAACCGGATTATCAATATTCCCTAATACCGGCTAAAATGGAGTTGTTAAAAATCTCTTTTATTCCAATCATCGGGCAGGGTAGTCAAGCCCATTATCCTTTTTAATGCAAGCGGATAATTTACATTTTCCGCATCCGGAGCAATTCCGATTAATTTTTTTGCCTCCAAAACTTTTTGCGGATCTTCGGCTTCTACACAAATGGTTTTAATAAAGGCTCCATTCACTTTAATTTCCGCTATTTCCGTGATGCAATCATTTATCGTGTAGGCATGCCTTGTTTTTAATACATAAGCCACGGCGAGGTCGGGGTCAACGGTAACCACTTCTTTAATAAACTGCTCCAACGAGTATTGGTTTCGTTCAAAAACCGGGCTTTCAACGCCAAGTGCGGGAAAAACCACGGTTTTGATAACATCTGCCTGTAATGGAAATTGACCCACTAAAAAGGGGTTCCACTGTTCCAAACCATCTTTTTCCTTTTCCAGCACCTTAATATCCATGATGCCCTGCCTGATTTTTACATTGTTTTTATGATTCCAGGGTGTGAGCAGATAAACAGATTCCATTTCACGTGTTTTCTCCCTGGCGGAGCACTCGTTTATTTTCTCTTCATACTTTTTCAGATTTGTTCCGAAAATCCTGAATTCAAATCTTGGGTTTATTTCAGTAACCATTAGTTCAGCATTTTAAAAATATACAACTTAGCCGTTTTATCGTTAACCAGATAAACCAACTGTTTTTCTGTATCAACTACAACGCCCTCGAATTTTGTCAAAGGCAAAGGATACTCTTTAATAACATTTGCATTGTAATCGCATTGATACAGCGATTGTGATTCATCGCTTACAATATAAAGATAGGCATTTGGTGCATCCACAAAAATACCGGAGTAATCGGCGGCAAAATTCAATTGGAGGGAGGAAATAATTCCGTAAGCGTTACTCCAAACAATCATTTCGCCGGGCAAATCCTCATTCATCAGATAATAGGCTCTGTTGTTTGTATTAAATGACAATCCTTCAAGGCCTTTATTGTCTGTGGTGCCTCCTGTGGCAATTTCGAACCGCTCTTTTTCCGCACCATCTGAATAATTAAGGATAACCAGTTGCCGTTTGCGCTCTTCTGCAACAGCGATGGTACCATCATCGGGATTAAAGGTAACTCCTTCCAGGTCGTTACCTGTATAATCCAACTCCCGCCTGACAGTTCCGTCCAAATCAGTTTCGTAAACTTTATTTGTATTGTCGCTGACGATGAGAAGTGTTTCATGATTGGGTCCGAAAGCCAGGCCGGAAGGTTCGCTCACGTTAATCTCCGTTTCTGTAATTAGCTCCAGTTTACCGGCAGGGGGTGTGGGCGGCACTTCGTTTCCATCATTTTTTTTACAGGATTCTACCCCCAAAAGTAAAACAATGGAAACGAAGATAAATAGAAATTGTATGGTTTTACCACCACTCATATCAACGATTTTATAAGTTTAGTTATTGGCTTCGCCCGGCGAAGGCTCGCGAGAACTTCCTTTTTCAAAAACAACCCACGAAACATTACCGTCACCATCGCGTCCGGTGGAGTTGTCTGTCCCGGGATTTTGGAGGTCGCAACCCGAATCGCAATAGCTGTACCCGTCGGTTGCGGTAACACCGTCTTTTGAAATTGCAATGGCTTCGCCACCACCACTCAACTTAAAATTGGTGTGCAAGCCTGTTCCGGTGCCATCGCAGATTATTACCAGAAATCCGTGAGGAGCCACTGTTGTTAAATCGGGGCTGTCGGCAGGTAACTGATATTTTGCCAAATCATCAAGTGCATCGGATAGATACCAGCCTCCCATATCGATGGCTGTTTCACCGGTATTGTAAATCTCGATCCAGTCGGGTTGGTCACCGTTGTCGCCGGGCACGTTCCAACTGTCGTTGCTTGCCATAAATTCGTTGATTACCAAGGTTCCTTCGGTGGGGCTGCTTCCATCGTTGGGTGCTCCGGGTGTTTTGGAGGCAAGTGCTGCCCACTCGTTACCGCCATCGGTGGTACGGCCAAACGATTTGTCATCTTCCAATCCGTTAAAATCGTCTGATTGGTCAACTTCCTCTTTTTGTGGGGTATAGATGGCCACGTGCGAATCTTTTGAAGAGCTCAATCCCATGTCAAGAAATATTTTTCCATCGGTAATGGAGGTGGGGAGACCGGCACCGGTTTCATCATTAGCACCACAAAGGAGCACGACAAAGCCTTTAGGAGGTATCGTGGTAACATTATCGCTACCTTCGGGGATTTGGATGTAATCGTTCTCAACGCCGGGATTATCCGTAATCCACATTCCGGCAATATTTACAGCTTTATTACCTTTATTGTACAGTTCTATCCAGTCGGTTCCACTACCTGAACCATCAACATAATAGGGGTCTGTAAGGTCTTTTGTGATTAATTCGTTAATTACAATATCGGTGTAATTTTCAGGTGCCGGAGCTGCCGGTTGTGGCTGCTCATCTTTTACACAGCCGCTAAAAAACAGTGCTGTAATTATTGTAATAAAAAGATATTTTTTCATTTTTCTTTTAGATTGTGTTCATAAATTAGAATGCGATTAACAAACGTGCCTGAATGGTAGAAAAGTCGATGCCTCCCTTTCCGGTGGGTGTAATATCAATTCCGTCGGCATCGACGTCAAAGGTTTTGTACTTGCCTTTTCCGTCTGCCCAGCGGTCGTGGTTGGCATAGGAATAATTGAGCATAAGTTTAACATTATAGTTAAAATAGTAGCTCAGTCCGGCTGTATATACTTCGCCCGAACCTCCGGGAAGCCACGGTTTCAGCTCGCCATCTTTAAAACTATTGGCGTTCATGTACGAATAGCGCAATGCAACTTCCAGAGTTCCTTTGTTGATGTTTCTGAAATCAACTTGCGAAAACTCGGCATCCTGTGCGTTATAATAATAATCGGCATTGTTGATTAGCCAGGCTCCCATAATATAAAAGCCGCTCATTTTGGCGATATCTTCACCTTGGGGAACTTTAGCAGCATCCCTGTGAATGGTTGTGGCAAGATATTCACCCTGGATTCTGTAATTTCGTAAGGCGTAGGCTGCTTCAAAACCAACAATTGTTTTATCCTTGGAATTTTCGATCCAATCGGTATCGATATATTTTTTTCTGTTGATTTCCGTTTCGGCATTTTCACTGTATCTGAAGCTGTTAATGGGATCGCCCAATTCAGGAATTTTAGGGGTTCTGTACGAGCCTGAAAGTCCGAAATGCAACACCTGTTTATCCTTTTTTAACGGAAACCATGCCATGCGTCCGGTTACCGACCATCCTGCATTGGTTCCCTGTTTTTTGTTTTGATCGCGCATAAGGCTGTTGGGGATACTGCTGGAAAAAATCCCCGCTTCAAAAAAGAGGTGGTTGAAAAATGTTTTGTAGTCGATTCCCAAATGACGTGATGGTGACTGTTCGGTAGCATAAGGTCTTTCAAGAAAGGTAATATACCTCGATGTAGTCATGGTTTCCAGCGACATGGGCTCGCGAAAATTACCCGCTTTCACCTGCCAGTTTTTACCAATGTATCTGACATAAGCATCTTTAATATCAACCTCGTTATTGGCAAAATCGAAATCGATTTCACCGCCCCAGTTTCCCCAAATAATGGTTTTCATAGCGAAACGCATACGCCGAATATCAACCCCGTTGGTAATTGTGTGCGTTTCTCCCTGATAGGTATTGTCACCTAAATAAAAGGCACCATCAAAGTAAACCCGGTTATCAAACCAGTATTTAAACCGTTTATCGGATGAGATTAGCATTAGAATTCCGTCGCGCGATTCGCTGTTCAGCTTTACTTGAACACCAACAGTCTGACCGTATTCATTTTCCGCTTTCTTGGCCGGAGCCAGATAAACAACAATGTCGGTAGGTTTTTTTACCTTGACTATTTGCTGAGCATATAAATCTTTTGAAAAAATCAATGTTACGGGAAAAGCCTGAACATTCATATTGAAAAAACCATTCCGGTCGGTTTTAACGGTATTGGAGGGTTGCCCTTCAATTTGCACGGTAACGTTGCTCATGGGATTAACCATTCCGGCAGGAAACACTTTACCTGTAACAACGTTTTTCTCTTGTGAAAAGAGATTGCCGGTGAATAAAATGATAAGAATCATTCCGAATCCGGCGATTTTGTTTGTAAAATTTTTTTTCATTTTTTTTCTTTTAATAACCAGAGCCAAAATAAATGTATTTTACAACCTGCTTTGTCAATTTTACCTATACAACAACACTACTTATTTCAAATAAGTGGTTGTAGAGCGGTAATTAGGGTGAAAAGATGAACCTGTCGAAGGTTACTCTATACGATTTCGAACACGACTCGGGTAGCGGTTTCATTTTCCCGGTTCAATAAACCCATTGTTTATTTCCTGCAGGAAGAACTGAGCTAAAGAACAAAGCAAAAACGGATGATTACCAAAACTAAGTTTATACCCGGCATCATAGGGTCTTCCTGAATTAGCTATGGCAACTGATTCCTTAAAAGTTTCTGATAAAATCGGTCAGCGAAACTTTGGGATCTACTTTCAGCTTCTTACGTAAGCGGTAGCGGTTCATTTCAACGCTTTTGGGAGAGATGTTCAGGATAGAAGCAATCTCTTTGGATGATAAATTGAGTCGCAATAACGAAACCAAACGTTTTTCATTATCTGTTAGTGAAGGGTAAGATTCCGTTAACCTGAGAATAAAGTTGTTGTTCTGTTCGGAAATATGCATCTGAAATCTTTCCCGGTCTCTGTCCAGCGATAAATCGCGGCTAATCATCAGGGAGAGGTTGTTCAGCTTATGTCTTAATACATTATTCTGAGCCACCATTTTAATTTTGACAATCTCTTCTTTCAGTTTGCTTAAGAACTCATTTTTCCTGATGATACTCATTGCCATGGTTACCATCTCGTTTTGTCTGAATTTTAGTTCTTTATTCATATCTTCCTGACGATTCAGTTTTTCGGCAAAACTTTTTTGGAGGTTCTCCAGTTCCAGCTGATACTTTTTTTCAAGCTGTGTATTTCTTTTTTCCACAATCTCAATTTTATCCTTTTTTCTTTTTAAGAGATAAATGAGAATTGCAATTATGAATAGAAGTAAACCGGAAATCCACCATAAATAAAGCGGTTGGGAGGGAGGGTTCTTGATGCCGGTTGGTTGTGATGTTTCGGTTTGCAGGGAATAGGTTGTATCTTTAACCGGGGGCGATACGGCATGAACCGAATCACCGGGTACTTCCGTAGTAGTTTTATTGACAGGCTGTTTGCCAACATCCTGTTGAAAAACATTGTTAACAAAAAAGAGCAGGAAAAAGTAACCACTCCCGCCGCTATTGGAGTTGCCAACCATCCTAAGCTAATGCTGCCCAGCACATTATACTTTATCTCTTTGCCCCCCTTATACAAACCGATACCGATAATGGATCCGATAACAATTTGTGAGCTGGAAACGGGAACCAACGGTATGGGGGGAAGGCCAACCGACTGCAAGGCATTAGATAAAGTCTGTGAAGAGAAGATAAATAAAACCATGGCTTGTGAAAGCACCACTACAATGGCCGCCTCGGGAGTGAGCGGTAAAATAGTCTCTCCCACTGTTTCCATCACATGCTTTGAATAGGTAATAATACCGACGGCTATGGCTATACCGCCAAGAAAAAAGAGTTGTTGTGTTCCGTTGAATACAAAAAATCCCATATCTATCGGTGGCAGTTTCAGTGCGGTAGTAAATACTCCCATAACATTGGCAATATTATTGGCACCCAGGCTGTAAGCACCAAAAGCGCCAACCAGCAACAGGCTTATCCTGATAATAGCATCGCGGTACAACAGATGAATTTTCGTTTTTCGGTTTAATTTTCTGATTAGATAAAACAGTGTTATGGCAAACACTCCTCCAAGCACAGGCCCTGATACCCAGGTGGAAACAATTTTTATCAGGATATGGATGTCCGTGGGGTTCCCTGTGTAGAGGTTCCAGCCCAGAATAGCACCAACGATGGCCTGCGATGTTGAAACCGGCAACCCGAGGCGTGTCATCCAATAAACCGTGAGTGCTGCCGACAGGGCAACGGTAAAAGCCGCTGCCACCGTGGATACGCTACCAAGTTTACCCAGTGTCAGGTTGGCTCCGGCTCCTTGTACAACCGAACCGATTACTACAAATACAGCAGCAACAAGGGCCGCTGTTTTAAAACGAATCATACGCGACCCTACCGCAGTACCAAACACATTGGCTGCATCATTGGCGCCCAACGACCAACCAAGAAATAATCCGCTGGAAAGGTAAAAGAGTAGAATCATATGCTCATTTTATGTGCCATTATGGATAGGGTGTCGGCCAGAACTTCAGCTTTATCCGATATGATTTCGATATGCAAAGCAAAGTATCTTAGGTGGATTTTCTGGCTTAACTTTAAATCGGGAAAATCATGAAAAAGTGCTCTTTTTACACTTCTCGCTACCCTGTCGGTTTCCTTTTCGTAAAAATAGACCTTGTTGAGCATATCCCTGACTTTTGTCGGCTCCCTGAAAAAGACCCTGACAGCGGGCATGACCGATAATGCAGCTTTAGTAGATGTTTCAACCAGATGAATATAATCGGGAATGAGCTCTTTTGGGAAATAGGGCATTTCATCATCAAACTGATACAAATTGTCTTTGGAAATATCGATAATCTCATCCAATTGATCCAGCATACCCTCAATATCACTTACATTTTGCGGTAAAATGGAGTGCCGGTAAAATTTATCGTCAATGGAACGCTGCAATTTATCAGCCGATGTTTCCAAATGGTGAATCCGTTCAATTTTTTCGGTGAAGCTCTTTTTCTCATCATTCAGGTAATTGGTTACTCCCTCCCGAAAAACAAGTACCCCCTGTTCTACCGTATCAATAAAGCCATCAATATCGTAAATCAGTTGCTTGACGTTTTTAAATAAAAGTGACATAGGTTGCGATGTTTTTTTTACAAAAATAATTAAATCCGTCAGCAAGCGCAATCGACTTAAAAACCTGTTCATTGATAAAATAATCATGTAAAGCTGTCCGGAAAACCTAAACAACTGAAATATATGACCTTATCAAGTAGTATGTAGAGGAGCGGTTCAAGCCTGAATATACGGTATTATTAAAATGTTGTGTATAATTATAGCTGTCCGGTTTTTTCTGCAGCAGGGAAGCCTCTACTTTTGTATTTCATTAATTTTAAAAGAAATGACCATTCGGGAACAGGTAAAAAAGCATGACCAGCTATCTATTGAGATAAAACTGGAGTTCCCGTTTTCGGCCATAAAGAAGAAGAGAAAGAAGAAGAGTAAGTACGACAGTTACTATGTAGATATATTTTTCTTTTTGCCCAATGCGCTTGATGTCAATAAGCATACTTATTCAAAAGAGAGTTTTTATCATTCGTTAAAAACATACATCCGGTTTACAACACCGCGGTACACTTTAAAACAGATTGTTCAAGGTAATCAATCTCCTTTTTCTCAATTGAAAAATGCGATGGAAGATTACTTAAAATTACCGAACAGTGATAAAGCAGATATAATAGAAACGCAGGTTAAGCGGTTTTGTTCAATTTTTGGTACGGCAACACGCAAAGCGGCGAACCTGATTGTTAGAAAAAAGGATATTGAAACCCGACAAAAAGCCGTTAACGAATTTATTGATGAGGCAACTAAAATCCGGAGTAATTTTCAGTTGCTTGAACCGCTGGTGCAAAAGATATCAAGCGTTCAGCTAACAAATATATTTCACTTTGCCGATGAATACCAGAGCATACTTTTAGAGCGAAATCTTTTTGTGTTACTCGCTGCCCTTGAAAAAAAGAA
>CAZKGB010000015.1:0-16609 GCA_964551935.1 uncultured Lentimicrobiaceae bacterium
AGAACGAAAAACTCAAAACCAGTTTGCTTCAGGCGGTTAAAAAAGACTCGAACAATGCAAACCTTTGGTTTTTGTTGGGTAAAACATACGACGACGATGGCGAAAAGGTAAAAGCAGAAGAGTATTACACCAAGGCTATCGAAGCCAATCCTGACTTTTTTGAGGCTTACTATAATATAGGTGCAATTTATAATAACAAGGCCTCTGAATTAATGAAAGAAGCGAATGATTTACCACTGGAGGAATCAGCCAAATATGACAAATTAATTTTGGAAGCCAATGGTTATTTGGAAAAAGCTGTACCATGGCTCGAAAAGGCATTAAAAATTAAACCGGACGATACCTATACATTACATGCTTTAAAGGAGGCTTATACTAAACTTAAGCAATACGACAAGGCCAAAGCTTTGGGCATTTAACCGATTAAACTTATATCAATTAAAATAGGAAAGGAGGTAAAATATACTTCCTTTTCTTTATTTATTATAATTTAACATAATATTAATTATAGGGCTTTTAGATATTATTAAAATGTCGTACATTTGTTTAACACAAAAGGAAATATATTTTATCCTATTATCATGGAAGATGTTTTGACTTACGCACTTATTTTTGGATTATTGATTCTTTTTACCCTTGTTTTTTTGTCAAATAAGGAAAAGAATAAAAGATTTTTATTAACTAATAAAATTTATTCTTTTGGTAATATAGATGTTTTTGTGGTGAAGCAAGGTAAAGAAATAAAATACCTTGAGATACATTATAAGCTTCTTGGAAATACCTCCGATAATAATGCCAGTCTATCAGTAGAAACGGTTGCGAAGGATAAAACAGTTAGGTTGACCGCTATTCCCGAGCAAATTGTTGACCATTTATCAATTAATAGAATGAAAATTAATTATCACGATTTTAGTAAGTTGATAATTGACCATACCAATCAGTTGCAACATTTCAGAATTGTGGTTACCTTTGCCAACAACAAAAAATTAAAATCAGGTATTCTGGCATTTAACAAGAATTGGAATATTTATACGCCCGACACGGGAATTTATAATTGAATAAGAGATACAATTTCCAAAGATGGGAATGTTTATTTTTATCATTAATTTTTTACAACGTTGTGTTCTAGTGCTTTAAGGTGTTTTTCCGTGTTTGGTTTAATATTTGTAAAACAGTATTAATCAAGTACTTTTTTCTTGATGAATAAAAACAGATGAAATACATTCTACATTCGAGAACTGAAAACAAATCAGAAAGCACCACTAGTGAGTTGTTAAAAAGCTATCGTGAGCTTTCGGAGGAGTTTAACAAACTAAAAGCTAAAAACCGGGCCTTAGAGGAAGCCTATTTTAATACCATACGTATCAATACTCAACTTTCCGGAAACATCAGCCACGAAATAAAGACTCCTTTTTACGGCATTTTAAACTCAGTATCCCTTTTAAAGAATAGTAATAATTTAAGTGCTGAAGATATTTACAATTTAAATGTTATCGAACAAAACAGCCAGTATTTAATTACTACACTTAACGATCTGCTTGACTTTTATAACCTTGAAAACAAGTCGATAAAACTTAATAAGGTTAATTTTAACCTTAAATCGGAATTAGAGCCTCTATTAAATTATTATAAGGTAAAAGCTGAGGAAAAAGAATTAAATTTTGTTGTAAAATTTGGGCACAATATACCTAAATACTTAAAGGGAGATACTGTTAGAATTAAACAGGTTGTTCATCAATTGTTATCAAATTCCTTAAAATATACTGAAAAAGGGAAGATCAGCATCAATGTCAACGGTTATAATTTAGATTATAAAACGTTCGATATTGATCTTATTGTTACCGATACGGGCGTTGGAATTGACGATATCCAGAAAGAAAAAATATGGCAAATGTTTTCTGTTACCAGAACCGACACCTCGCTTAACACAGGAATTGGTATCGGCTTAACGCTGGTAAAAGAGTTAGTTTATTTGATGAACGGTAAAATAATTGTAGATTCAAAAAAAGATATCGGCAGTACTTTCTCCATTACTATCCCTCTGGAGTTGGGAGTATCCGATAACAAGGAGCTTTACAAAAACATTCTGTTGGTGGAAGACAATATCATCAACCAAAAGCTTACCAAAGCCATTCTTGATCGACAAGGGTTTAATGTTGACACGGCTTCTAACGGAAAAATCGGAGTTGACAAATACCGCCAAAATAACTACGACCTGGTTTTAATGGATATTCAAATGCCGGTTATGGACGGCTATGAATCGTCGAGGCTGATTCGTGAATACGAAAAATTAAACCCATTAAAAAAACCGGCCACAATTATTGCTGTTTCAGCAAATTCCGATAAAAATAACTTAAGTAAACTCAATGAATCCGGAATCAATTTTTTTATTAACAAACCATTTAATATTGATAAATTCTCCGTTCTGTTAAGTAATTTAGATCCTTCCAAATAGAGTGTTTCACCAACTCCATATTTCGGCTTATTTTAAACGAAACAGTAATCCCGGTTAATTTCTTTCCCTTTATTTGCAGCTATTCCAATAATATTGGTTATTTTTGTTCTCAATGTGATTTCTTTTATGAAAAAAAGACTATGAAAAGAACCTTACTTGTTATTGACGATGAACAAAGCATAAGAATGCTTTTAGAAAACTTTTTGGGAAAAGAGTTTGAGGTAGTTAGTAAAAATGATGGCCTTGAAGGGATTAAATTTCTTGAAGAGGGAAATCTACCCGATTTAATTGTTGCCGACATCCAAATGCCCAACATGGATGGGTATGAGTTTTTGGAAAATGCCAAGGCTAGTGGTTTTTTTAACCACATACCGGTCATCATGCTCTCCGGAAATGAAAGCAGTAAAGAGCGAATCAAAAGCTTACGTCTTGGTGCCGACGATTATATGGTAAAGCCCTTTAATCCCGAAGAACTCTATCTTCGTATAAAAAACATTTTGGCACGTATTTCATAATAATTTCATATTAAAGCTATGGCAATAAATTTACTGTACATCGGTAGTTGGCCTGATTTAGTAAACGATCTGAAAAGCAGAGAAGATTTATTTACGGTTACTACAGTTGAAAATGGTGTCCAAACACAAAACCTCTTATTAAAAAAAGGTGAAAAATTCGACGCCATATTATGCGAAGCAGTTCTTCCCGGAATGAACGGGCTTTCCATAGCAAAAATGGTAAAGGGCTATGAAGGATATTCAAAAATTCCATTTATCATTTTTTCGTTAGAAAAAGATTTCGGTCTTTATAAAAAGCTTCTCAAAGCGAAAGGAATTGTTGACGACTACTATGTAGCACCTGTTGACGTTGAAAAACTGCACAAACGATTCTCATTTTTAAAAGACTATTACGAAAAGCATATCAATAAGGTGAGTGTAGAAGGTGCTTTTCAACGTTATAAAATACCTTTTATTAAAAGAACCTTCGATATCATTGTTTCACTTACAGCCATTTTGTTGCTTTCGCCGATATTTATACTGGTTGCCATTGCCATTCGCCTGGAATCAAAAGGCCCAATTATTTATAAATCAAAAAGAGTAGGTACAGGCTATAAAATTTTTGATTTCTTTAAGTTCAGGTCGATGTATTCGGGTGCTGATGCTAAACTTAAAGAGCTGGAACACCTTAATAAATACAATGCTGCCAAAGAGGAAGCCGGAAAAAATGAACAAAGCTCACCACAACTAAATGCCGATTGTCCCAGATGTAAGAAGTTACCCGACGGGCAACACTGCGCTCCCCTACTCTTTATTGTTGAGAAATATATTTGTTAATATTGGTACAAAGAGCAAATGAAAAACGCGTCCGGTTCCACCTTTATTAAAATTAAAGATGACCCCCGTATTACGAAAGTGGGTAAGTTTATCAGAAACACCAGTATTGACGAACTGCCACAACTATTTAACGTTCTGAAAGGCGATATGTCCATCGTCGGCAACCGCCCTCTCCCGCTCTATGAAGCCGAGTTATTAACTTCCGACGACTGGAGTGCCCGATTTATGGGGCCGGCCGGAATAACCGGATTATGGCAAGTCGAGCTTCGAAGTAAGAAGGGAGAAATGTCAGAAGAAGAGAGGAAATCGCTTGATAATGAATACTCAAAGAATTATTCGTTTTGGGGCGACATTAAATTGATTTTCCGTACAATTCCTGCGCTTTTGCAAAAGGAAAGTGTGTAATATTTATGAAACAGGTATGTTGGCAAGTGTATTAATAAAAAGTTGTCCATGTTCCGAAATCAATTAAAAAAAATAGTAGCTTGCAATTTGGTAATTGTTATCAGTTGATATCAAAATGAAGAAAAAATATTTTTCAAATATAAAGTTCATACTAATTAAATTATCAGTCCTTACAGGCCTGATAATTTTTATTGTTTTCAATTCGTATATTGTTAAGGCACAAGGTAATAATTACAGCAAGCTTATCATCGACAGTACTAAATTGTTTAACCCTTTGGTTGATGATATCAGGCAAAAAATACCCCCTTTACGGGTACTTATTGATTCGGCATCTCACAACTCGCCAAGCTTACAGTACGAAGATTTAAAAGCTCAATATTACTATTATGAACAACTCTCAGCCCAAAGGGCATGGCTCGAACACTTTAGCCTTAACTTTGATGCGAACTTTGGAAATTGGGATTTTTGGGATAAAGATGAAATCAACAAGGTAGACAGGTACTACTGGTCAGGTTCCATACGCGATAATTATGCAGTGGGGTTTTATATCCGGTTTCCTTTAGCAACATTAGTCGACAGAAGAAACAGAATTAACAAACAAAAAAAGTGGCAGGAAATATCCTTAACTCAGCGTGAAATTAATAAGCGTTTTTTAGTCCAGGAAGTTATTCGGATTTACAACGATATGGTTCAATTTCAAAAGTATATCAGAATATACGAAGATTATGAAAATTTTACCATGATGCAGATGCAGATGGCTCAAAACGAATTTTTAAATGGAGAGATTACGACTGCCGAATATGCCCGGTTAAAAGAGATTCAAACCAGAGGATCCGTAAACTTTCAGCAAGCCGTATCGGAGTTTAATAAAAACTACCAAATGCTTGAAGTAGTTACGGGTATAAAGTTTAACCTAATTAACGTATTAAGATAATTTAGATAAATAAATGGATATAGGTTATTTTATACAACTCTTCAAACGAAACCTGGTGTTACTTATCGTAGTACCGTTTCTGTTGGCTGTTGTGGTTTTTTATTTTACAAGAAATCAACCCAAGGCCTATGAATCGGAAACCATTATTTATACAGGTATCACAACAGGATATTCCATTGAGTCAACTTCTCAACGGCCTACCGACTATTTTAGTGTTAGTGCCCAGTTCGATAACCTGTTAAATTTGCTTAAATCGCGTCAAACCATTGTTGAAACCTCTATCAGGTTATTGGCTCAGGATTTATGTTTGGAAAAACCAATTCCTCAGTACATTTCAGTTCATAATTACAACCAACTGCAGGGGTTTACCCCCAAGTACATTAAAGATATGGTTGTAAAAAATAACAAAACAGGTATTCAGCGCGAAAGAGAGGAAGAGGTTAGAAAACTCCAAAAGGAGATACGCTCACTGGAAAGGGAAATCTCTAAAAAGAAAAACAAAGTTATTACCGAATCTCCTCAATCAGCAACAACAAAACACCTGCACTCTACCGAAGGTGTTTCAAAAGATTATGGCACCACACTCGACAAAAGTCCTGAATACGTTTACCATATTATGACCCCGGGCGAAAACTTATCGCAGGTAGCTTCACAATACGGACTATCTATGGGTGAGTTGCTCGATTTAAACAACCTCTCCAATCCAAACAGCGTATCAGCAGGACAATCAATTATCGTTAAAAAACTGAACAGCACAAGCCGGCCTGTATATCACACGGTAAAACAGGGCGAAACACTCTACTCTATCGCCAAAAAATATGGCGTAAATATTAGTAAACTTCGCGAATTAAATAATCTCTCAAACCGTTCGTTAAAACCGGGTCAACGTATTTTAATCGATCAGGGATTTTACAACGCTTCCTCGGGTAATTATTATACCGGTAGTAAAAAAGAGGTGCTTTCGGATGGTAACTCCGTAAATAGTTCTGCCCCACTTCAAAGCAATTCAAACCTGCAAAATAACGGAGTCTATGATGAGCTTCCCAATGTACCGTCGTCCCCTGTTTCCGATTTTGGCAGCCAGATTATTGAAAAAGATTACTTTGTAAGCGACCCCATCGTGCCACCGGGTGTTAAAAGATCAGATTATGAAAAAACGGTGAAAAATCTTACCAACTATTACTCATCAAGCGATACCAACTTTATTTACGGTTTATTGCACTATGGCGAAAACAATCATTACAGCATCCGTTCGATCAGTGAAATTCAAATCTACCGGATTAACAATTCTGACCTCGTTAGACTGGTTTATCATTCTGACGATCCCGGTATCTGCATGCAGACGCTAAAAATACTTTCTCAGGTATTTATGAAAGACTACAAAATGCTCCGTGAAAATGAAACCGATTTAGTTGTAAAGTATTTTGAAGAACAGGTAAGATTGGCTGATGCCAGACTGCAAAAAGCAGAAGACCGTTTGTTACAATTCAACAAAAAAAATAACATCATTAACTACTACGAGCAAAGTAAAGCCATTGCTGCACAAAAAGAAGATCTGGAAGTTGCCTACCAAAATGAACAAATAAGATTATCAGGATCCGGTGCCTCCTTAAACGAAATCGAAACACACCTTACGGCCCGCGACAGTCTCTACCTGAAGAGCGATAAAATTAACCAACTTAAAAAAGAGTTGGCCGAAGTAACCACTAAAATAATATCTAACGCTCCAACAGCCGATTATGATGAGCGAACAGCTAATGCCATAGCCAAGCTAAGAACCAGACAAACCGAACTTCGTAATAAAATTAAACTTTATGTCGATCAACTTTACCTCTACTCCCACTCTACTCAAGGTTTGCCCATTACCAATATGCTTAACGAATGGCTAAAAAATACTGTTGACTACGTTGAGGCTAAAGCTGCTTTGGTTGTTTTAGCCCGACGAAAAATGGATTTTGTGAGAACCTACCAAAAATATGCCCCATTGGGTGCCATGTTAAAACGTATCGAACGTGAGATTAAGGTAACGGAACAGTCATACCTTGAGTTGTTGCATAGCTTAAACCTTGCTAAAATGAAGCAGCAAAACCTTGAAATGGCTACCAATATAAAAATTGTTGACCCCCCCTATTTTCCTATTTCAGCCATTCCATCTAAAGCCAAGGTGTTGATTGTAGCTGCCTTTCTTTTTGGTTTTATCTTGATTGCTTTTATTATTCTGGTTTTGGAATATTTCGACAGCTCCATGAAAAACCCGAGCAGAGTTATTAAAGAAACTGAAATGGAACTTGCCGGAGCCTATCCCATATTAAATACCGGAAGCAGCACTCCTGAGTTGAATGCATTTGCACGACGGCTTATTGATATGATGATTCAAAACCTTAAAATGGGATTAAGCAAGGTTGAAAAGGAACCCAAGGTAGTATTACTCCTTAGTACTCAAAAGGATACAGGAAAAACACTCCTGGGACGTAAAATTGTAAACCGCCTGCGTGAAATTGGAGATTCTGTTTTGTACCTTAATTATAGTTTTGATGACCTGACAACCAACGATGAGGACTATAACCTGTCGTACACTTACAAAATAAAGGATAACTTTATTGATATTAAAAACTTTAGCGAATTAATCGAGGAAAAAGCTTTAAGAAAAAATAATGATAAATATAGCTTTATTTTTCTTGAAATACCATCTATAATATATCACTCATACCCTATTGACTTATTGCAACAGATTGACTTTGCCTTTTATGTCCTCCAGGCCAGTAGTCAAATGACCAAAGCCGATAAAAGAGCTGTAGAAATATTTAAGGAAATATGCCCTGTTAAACCACAGGTAATTTTAAACAAGGTTGAATTATACGCCTTACAGGAACTCTTATCGACCATTCCTAAAAAACGTAACGGAACGTATATTATTAAAATTAAGCAAATAATAAAATATCCGTTAAAGTACAAATTCTCGTTTAAAAAAGAGGTGTAAACTCTATGGTTTCATTAGCTAAAATATTGAAAAGCAATAATGTGCTTTCATTGGCTAATAATGGATTAATTGCAGTGTTTGGGCTGTTGGGCTTTATGATTTTGGTTCGCAGTCTGCCCACCATGGATTACGGGGCATGGGTACTTTTTCTTACAGCCACTAATTTCTTGGATATGTTACGCTTTGGCATTACCCGTACAGCCATTGTGCGATTTCTGTCCGGAGCCGGAGAGGAAGAGGGCAAACGGTTAATCGGCTCAAACTACATAATCAATCTGGCCTCTACAACTTTGTTGGCATTAGTTACCTATCTAATCTATTTTCTGGCCAAAGAGAGCATCGATAATTCGGGTTACTATCTTTTTTTCCAGTGGTTTCCGATAATAGCCTTCGTTACGCTGCCCTTCAACAATGCCTTTTCGGTTTTACAAGCCAAACTACGGTTCGATTTGATTTTGTTACTACGCATGATTACTGTGGGTGGGTTTATGGTTTATCTGTTGGTAAACATGATTTTCTTTAAATCAGATGTAGTAGTCATTATGATTGCCTATGTAATTATCAATACCGCTTCTTCGGTTTTTGCTTCTTTGTTAAATTGGGATGGCATTAAATACGTTTTTAAAGCAACCCGAAAAGATAGCAAAGTAATTTTAGATTTTGGTAAATATACTACAGGCACATTAATAGGAAGTAACCTGCTAAAAAGTGCCGACACTTTTATTATTGGACTCAGTCCCTTTTTAGGTACCGTGGGCGTGGCATTCTACAGCATCCCCATGAAACTGACGGAAATTATTGAAATTCCATTGCGTAGTTTTGCCATGACAGCCTTCCCCGAAATGTCGAAAGCCAGTATTGAAGGCAGGATTGAAGATGTGAAAAAATCGTACTACAGAAATTCGGGAGGGCTAACACTGTTGATTGTTCCCATAATGATTTTCTCTTTCTTTTTTGCTGAAGATTTTGTTACGTTAATAGGAGGTGAACAATATGCTATTACCGCTAACATTTTTAGAATATTTTGTGTGTACGGCATGTTGCTGCCGCTCGACAGGTTTACCGGAGTGGCGCTGGACGCTGTTAACCGTCCAAAACAAAATTTTGTAAAGGTTCTTTATATGGCGGCGGCAAACTTAATTGGTGACAGTCTTGTTGTATTTGGTTTTTATTATTTTGTTGCCGTTTTTACATCCGTTAAGCTTGTCTCTTTCGGTGTTACAGACTCTTCCGCCTTTTGGCATTCGATGATTACCTATTCCACATTAACCTCACTTGAACTGGTGGCCATCGTTACAATTTCATTTACTTTGATAGGCATCTTTCTGGGTTTCAAATACCTGGATGAAGCTTTAGACCTGCAACCCAGGAAAATATTTACCGAAGGTCTTTTGTTTATTGAAGATTTTTATTTGAAACTTAAAAATCGTTAACTTTAGCATCTGAATTAATTAAACAATTTTAGCGTGAAGTTTCAACCCATCATCGACTCATTTAAGTCAAAAACCGGTGCTGACAAGCTACAGCATCCCTTGATGATTTTAGCCATATTGTTGATGACGTTTCTGCTGGGCATTATTATTGCCAAAGGAGGAATGAAAGTTGCCGTAGCGCTGATTGTCGCCTTGCCGGTAATCTACTTTTTTAACAGGTTATTTAACTATCCCGTTATTGGCATCTTTACCTTGATGGTGTTGGGTTTTACAGCCATTGGTATTACACGTTACATCCGGGGTGTTCCTTTGGGTTTGTCGATTGACGGTATGCTGGTTATGACCTATATTGCCCTGTTCTTTAATCAGTTTAACAAAGGCGTTAAATGGAGTGAGGTAAACCGTGACTTGACTTATTTAATGCTTCTTTGGTATGCCTATGCTTTGCTTGAATTGGTTAACCCGCTGGCATTGAGCAGGGCTGCCTGGTTTTATGCCATGCGGGGTATGTCGCTCTACCCGCTTTTAGTTATTCCGCTTGCTTTTCTGCTTTTTAACCGGCTCAGGTACCTTTATACCTTTTTATATATATGGGGAATATTTACCATTTTGGCTACACTTAACGGCCTCAAACAATATTATATTGGTGTTGACTCAGCGGAGCAGCTATGGCTCGATATGGGGGGCGCTGTTACGCATATTATTTTTGGAGAGCTTCGGGTATTTTCATTCTTTTCTGATGCCGGACAATTTGGTGCATCGCAGGCTGCAGCAGGTATTGTAGGTATTCTGGTGGCTTCTGCCATTAAAGGAAAACGCAACAAAATTTTCTTTTTAACCATGTCGGTTTTGGGTTTCTGGGGGATGTTTCTTTCAGGAACACGAGGAGCTATGATTGTACCAATGCTTGGTGGCGTAGTTTACATTGTCCTTCGAAAAAATATAAAAGTTATTGTTGCCGGCAGTTTCTTTTTAGCCCTTACCTACGTATTTTTTGCCTATACCAATATTGGAGAGGGGAACTCTCAAATTCGACGTATGAGAACCGCCTTCCGGCCTGAACAAGATGCTTCGTATTTGGTACGACTTGAAAACCGAAGAATCCTGAAAGCCTATCTAGCCGACAAACCTTTTGGAGGAGGTATTGGTGCAGCCGGCGACTGGGGTAAACGATTTTCTCCTCAAGGATTTCTCGCCAACGTGGCTACCGACTCCTGGTACGTTCAGGTGTGGGCCGAACAAGGAAGAATCGGATTAATTCTTCACCTGTTTATCCTTTCATATATCATGTTTAAAGGATTCTTTTACCTTCTGTTTATTGTTAAAAACCAGGAACTTAATGGTGTGCTTGGCGCCCTGCTTGCAGGGTTTGTCGGTATTGCCGGAGCCAGTTACGGTAATGGAGTATTGGGACAGATGCCAACAGGTATTTTAATTTATTTAAGCTGGGCTTTCATCTTTATGGCACCCCAACTGGATAGAGAATATACCGACTTGTTGTTGAAAGGTATAAATCCCTGGTCGTTAAAAGTTAAAGATTAACAACGGTTTATAAAAACAACGATATGAAATCAGCAAACAATGAGTTTCCTTTGGTCTCACTGGTTACGGTAAATTATAACCAGTCGGAAGTTACCTGTGAGTTTTTAGATTCTATTAAAAAGATTTCATATCCCAGCATCGAGATATTTGTTGTCGACAATGCCTCTCCCAACGATAATCCTGATATTATCAAAGAGAGATATCCTTATATCCACTACATCAAAACAGAAAAAAATCTTGGGTTTGCCGGTGGTAACAACATTGCCCTTCCTCACTGCAAAGGAAAATACGTACTGTTTATTAACAATGATACCGAAGTGGAACCCGGATTCTTGGAGCCCATGGTAGAGCTGCTTGAAAGCGATAAAACCATAGGAATGGTGAGTCCCAAAATTCACTATTTTCATACACCCAACACTTTTCAATTTGCAGGATTCACCCCTATCAACCCGGTAACCATCCGCAATTTTGCCATCGGGTTTGGGGAAATTGATAAAGGACAATACGATATTACCTGCGAAACAGGCTCCATTTTTGGCGCGGCCATGCTGGTTCCCTATCGCATAATAGAAGAGGTAGGAATGATGACCGAAGTGTTTTTTCTTTATTACGAAGAGCACGACTGGGCGGAACATATCAAGAAAGCAGGTTACAAAATTTATTATCAGGGAAAATCATTGGTTTTACACAAGGAGTCTATTTCCACGGTAAAGGACAGTCCTTTCCAGATTTTTTATCTTAATCGTGGCCGGATTTTGTATGCCCGACGAAACTCAAAAGGAATTAATAAATTGCTTAGCTTTTTATACATGAACCTTTTAGCCCTTCCAAAAACAGCATTCACCTATGCTGCCAAGGGTAGATTCGATTTATCACGTGCCGTATGCCGGGCAGGCTGGTGGCACTTTACTCATTTCAAAGGTCTGTTTTCGTTACCCAAACTTAAAAAAAATTAAATTATGAATACTTTATACTATACGCTTTCAGTTTTAGAGGGGTTGTTTTACCTCTACTTTGCATTGGCAACTTTATATATCTTTATTTATGGTGTTTCAGGTCTTTTTTATCGACAAAAACATGCTAAAGTCATCTCGAAACAACGAAAATTCGCGGTATTGATACCGGGTTACAAGGAGGATGAGGTTATTATTCATGTGGCCGAAGAGGCTGTCAAACAAGATTATCCCAAAGATAAATACGAGGTTATCGTTATTGCCGATTCCTTTAAAAAAACAACACTTGATGCCCTTCGCCAATTGCCTATTACCGTAGTAGAAGTTGTGTTTGAGGTAAGCAAGAAATCGAAGGCTCTTAATAAATGCATGGAGGTTATTGGCGACGATTATGATGTGGCTTTTGTACTCGATGCCGATAATGTGATGAAACCGGATGTGTTAACAAAAATCAACGAAGCTTTCGATCGCGGTTTTATCGCTGTTCAGGGTCACCGTACAGCAAAAAACCTAAACACCAGCGTGGCTATTTTAGATGCCATGAGTGAGGAGATTAACAATCACATTTTCCGAAAAGGCCATCGCGTACTGGGAATGTCATCAGCCTTAATCGGCTCAGGCATGGGGCTCGATTACCATCTTTTTAAATCAACCATGGCCACGGTCGACTCGGTGGGTGAAGACAAAGAAGTTGAACTGAAGATTATTAAAAACGGTGTTAAAATTGAATACGTTGACGATGCCCTTATTTTTGATGAAAAGACCCAAAAATCTGATGTTTTTGTTAATCAGCGACGGCGATGGATTGCGGCTCAGTTAAGCTATTTTAAGGAGTACTTTTTCGATGGGGTAAAACAACTATTGGTAAAAGGTAATGTTGACTTTTTCGACAAAGTACTTCAAATGGTGCAGCCACCCCGGATTTTACTGGTGGGCATCTTGTTTATCATCACCGCCATTTTATGGCTGTTCGAGTTTATTTTTCCTGATTTGGCCTCCGACCTCTACTATTTTAACCATCAATATTGGTTAACCCTTTTCTTAGCCACCACCTTTACTTTGATAATTTCCATTCCACGAAGGTTTTACAATAAAAAAACATTGAAAGCTTTACTCTATATCCCGACGGGATTTGTATTAATGATTCTCAGCTTACTGAAGATTAAAGGAGCCAGTAAAAAATTTATTCATACCACACACTCTCATACCGATGGTGTAAAGCATGACTAATCAATGTTAATACATAAGTATGGCTTATACTTTCGACAGATATCCATTGGTTTCCGTTATTACGGTAAACTACAATCAGGCAAGAGTTACTTGCGAGTTGCTGGAATCGCTGAAAGATATTTCCTACCCTAACATTGAGGTAATCGTGGTCGATAACCACTCCGTTGAAGACGATCCTTCCATCATAAAAAAAGAACATCCCTGGGTGAAGTTTATTGAAAACCCTATTAATTACGGATTTGCTGCCGGCAACAATTTTGGTATTATGGCTGCCAAAGGCGATTATATTTTACTGCTCAACAACGATATTGAGGTGCCCAAAAGATTTTTAGAGCCCTTGGTTGAGTTATTGGAGAGCGACCAGAAAATTGGAGCTGTTAGTCCCAAAATTAAATACTTCTACCGTTCCGACAGCATTCAATACGCCGGTTACACCCCCATCAACCCGGTAACCATGCGAAATTTTGCCATCGGATACATGGAAAAAGATGATGGTAAATACGATGATGTCAGAGAGACAGCCTATGGCCATGGTGCCGCTTTAATGGTACCCATGAGGGTGATAAAAGAGGTAGGATTAATGTCGTACATCTTTTTCCTCTATTATGAGGAGGCCGATTGGTGTGCCCGGATTATTGATGCAGGGTATAAAATTTACTATTCGGGAAAATCGTATGTACTACATAAAGAATCGGTTTCAACGGGCAAATTAAGTGCATTGAAAACCTATTACCTTAACAGGAATCGTTTGGTATTTATGCGCCGCAATTATGAGGGAAGAAACTTTTATCTTGGTATTTTTTACCAACTTTTTGTTTCCATACCCAAAAATGCCTTTAAGTTTTTACTTAAAGGTAAGGTAGCTGTTTTCATGGCTTATTACAAGGCCATTCTTTGGAATATCAACCATCTTTACGATGAAGAAATTCACGAAAACCCAATGCTGTAATGAATGTTTTGATTGACATATTGGAAATTATTCAACTTGCTTTTTACCTCTATATCATAAGCAGTGTATTGGTTTTGTTCGTGTTTTCGAGTGCCAGCCTCTTTCCATACAAACCAAAACTTACCGATGATGGAGTTTTTCGTAAAATGGCGCTTATTATTCCTGCTTACAACGAAGACAACGTGATTCTTGAGGTTGTGAAAAGTGCCCGCGAACAAAAATATCCTAACGACAAGTTTGATATCGTGGTAGTTGCCGACCATTTTTTACCTGAAACATTACAAAAACTCTCGAAATACAATATTATTCTTTTAGCAAAAGATTTCGAGATTAGCACAAAATCAAGAGCCCTAAATTATGCCTTTGATAATCTTAAGGATGATTACGACATTGCGGTAGTTCTGGATGCCGACAACATTATGAGTCACGATTTTCTCTCCACCATTAACCGCTCGTTTGCAACGGGTTACATGGTTGTTCAAGGCCATCGTACCGCTAAAAACCTAAATACCAGTTTTGCCCTCCTCGATTCCATCAGTGAAGAGATAAACAACAGCATTTTCAGAAAAGGGTTTAGAAACCTGAACTTTTCTTCGGCGCTTATCGGTTCGGCAATGGCCTTTGATTATGCTATGTTCAAAACCATGATGAAGGAGGTGGAAGTTGTGGGTGGCTTTGATAAAGAGATTGAAATGCGCCTTTCAAAACGCCGTATTAAAGTTGAATACCTTCCGGATACCTATGTTTACGACGAAAAAGTGCAGAATGCCGAAGTCTTTACCCGGCAACGGCGCCGATGGCTCTCAGCACAAATTCACTTTTTTGGGAGAAATTTTTTACCCTCCCTTAAAAGTCTCTTTACCGAAGGAAATGTTGAATATTTTGTTCGCGCCATGATTTATATACAACTACCCAGAATTTTGTTGCTGGCAGTGTTAGTGTTTATGGCACCTTTTTCTCTTTTAGTCAACTCCGCCGGGTGGACCATTGCCTGGTTGATGGCACTAATATTAATTATTTTTGTTTTCACATTTGCCATCCCGCGTAAATTTTATAACTTTAACTTTTTTAAGGCAGTATTAGCTTTGCCAAAAGGTATCTTTATGATGATGATTTCTCTATTTAGTTATAGAAAAGGAAATAAAAAGTTCATCCATACAAAACATACCTACAATGCCTTTCAAATAAAAAAACATAAACATTAACACAAAATCCCATGAAAATTGCTATCGAAGGTCAACGGTTACAGCGTGAAAAGAAACACGGAATGGATATGGTTGCTCTAGAGTTAATCAATTACATTCAGAAGCTGGACAAAGAAAATGAGTACGTGGTTTTTGTAAAACCCGATGTTGATAAAACGGCATTAAAAGAGACCGAGAATGTAAAAATCGTTGAACTTGATGGTGGCCCCTATCCGCAATGGGAACAATCGGCACTGCCCAAAGCCGCAAAAAAAGAGGGATGCCACATTTTACACTGTACCAGTAACACAGCCCCCATCAACCCCGGTATGCCTCTGGTAGTTACACTGCACGATATTATTTACATGGAGAGTCATCCATTGTTAAAAAAGTCGGGCACATGGTACCAGAAGTTTGGCAATATGTATCGGCGATTTGTGGTTCCCCGTGTCATAAAAAAAAGTGATAAGATTATCACCGTTTCCAAGTTCGAGAAAAACAGAATTCGAGAGTTCTTTCATTTTCCGGAAAACGATAATCGTCTTGTAGCAGTTTATAACGGAGTGAGCGAACACTTTCGTAAAATTAACGATCAGAAAGAACTCGACAGGGTTAAAAAGCTGTATAACCTTCCCGATAAATTTTTGTTCTTCCTGGGCAATACCGACCCAAAAAAGAACACGCCCGGAGCCTTAAAAGCCTTTTCCGATTACCTGCAACAAACCAATGACGAAGAGATGTATCTGGTAATGCTGGATTACGAAAAAAATGAACTTAAAAAGGTTTTGGCCGACATTGGCGATCCGGCATTAATTGAACGGATTCATTTAACCGGTTATGTTATCAACACCGACCTGCCGGCAATTTATAATTTATGCCGGATATTTTTGTACCCCTCTCTCCGCGAAAGCTTTGGCATACCCATGCTGGAAGCCATGCGATGCGGCGTAGCTGTTATCACGTCCAATACCTCTTCCATGCCTGAAATTACAGGTGGCGAGGCTGCTTACATTGTCGACCCCTTTAAACCCGAGGAGATTACCGAAGGCATCATCCGCCTTATGGAAGATGAAAAACTTCGTAATACACTTATTGAAAAAGGATTTAAGCAATCGCAAAAATTCTCGTGGGAAAACATGGCCAAAGATGTATTGAAACTGTACGATGAAGTTTATAAAAAACACTATAGTTAAAAAGTTAAGTTATGATTGAA